>NZ_JBLWEM020000058.1:0-20058 GCF_048287365.2 Candidatus Electronema sp. JC
AACCATTTTTAACAACAGCTGAAGAGCCGCATTTTGGACATTGCATGACTTTTTTCCCCATCGTTGATTTTTTTTATCGAACGGCTTCCGGCGGACAATCCCTCCTTTGAAAGCCAAGCGGTGAAGGCGTACCCGAAAGTCTGCTTTTCGCTATTATATTGTTTTTAATGATAAATTCAATATATTTTTCAGGTGCGACCCGCCTTGTCACTCATAAATCACCATTACCGCAATCTTGGACACGAGCAGAAAGGCCGCCGTCCAGCCTTGGTTGTCAGCAACAAGGTGTTCGACAACGCGACTGGGCTTGCCATTGTCTGCCCAGTCACTAACACCGATCGCGGCATTCCAAGTGCCATATCCGGCAACGCCACCGCGCAATATTTAGCCCAGCGGCGTAAAAAGAAAAACACCGCATTTTTCCGCCGCCTTGATCAGGGCCGCATCTAACGTGGCCAGCGGCAGTCCTTTGCGCATGGCCAAATCCAGATAGGAGGCATCATAGGAGGAAAGCTGCTGTTCCCGCGCCAAGGCCATGATTTCTCCGGTCATTCTTTGCGGTGCTTCCTGAATGACCTCAAGGGGAAGCTCGCGGAGCAACTCCAAAAAACGGATACTGTCCGCCTTGCCGAGCCGCTTCTTCCGTTCGGCAACCAGTAAGACATTTGCGACCTCCAGCGGCCAGACAGCCGGAACTGCGGCGGTCTGCGTTTCCAGCGCGGTCAACACCCGGTCCGCATAGCCGCTGTTCTCATCGGCGAAACACCACGACATGACCACGGAATTATCCACGACAAAATCAGCCATCACCGCCTGCCTTCGTCAATCATTTCGCGGATGGAAAGGCCATCGAGCTTGTGCCTGCGCCGAAACTCCCGCAGTTCGGCGATGACCTTCTGAGCAGGCTTGCGGCTTGCCGCTTCAGGCTCAGGCGGCTGGAGCGATGCCACCGGCACGCCGTGCTTGGTAATGATGATTTTTTCTCCCCGGCTGACGCGGTTGAGCAGTCTCGGCAGATAAGTTTTTGCTTCGTAAGCACCGATAGTTTCCATGATTTCTCCTTGCATGTTTAAGTTCAGACCAGCTCAAGACTAGTTTATCTTTTCTGTGGGTGCTTGTCAACTGATGCCGCCTGCCGCATCCTGCGTAAAGTTTCATCATCATCGCTGTTTACTTCAGCCGCCGACAGAGGTATTTTTATTTCGTTTCCCGGCGTTGCGCAGCAGGACAGCGAGATAACTCAACCGAGGCGGCTCTCATGAATATTTTCACCGCAGCAGTAACTGGTCTCACGATTGTGATCAAAAAGATCGGGATTGGCTTCAAGGCTGTCATGACCGGCCTGAAAATAGCGATCATCTCGGTGATTAATTTCATTGCCAGTGTGATCACAGCCATTTTCAACGCAATTGTCTCGGCCATCAAATGGGTTGTGACGCAGATTGTCAATCTCATCAACTGGCTTTTCAGGACGTATTTGCGGCTTGAAGCGGGCTGTGTGCCGCCAGTGCAGAAATTCGTTGGCTTGATGATCAGACTGCGCTGGGGATTTGTTATCTTATCCGGCTTGTATGCGGTTTATCAATATTTCGGCATCACTGCTCTGCTGGTGGCAATAGCTGTTTGCGTGGTTTTAGTCGTAATCGGTTATTCGGAAGCGGAAAAGGAAGAAGAGGAATGGAATGTTACTCTCGACAAGTTCAATAAGATAATTGCAACGTATCTAAAGTATTTAATACGATTAGGGATAATGATTTTTTCTGTATGTTCGCTTCACGCGATATTTAACAATAAAATTTTAACAATTTCAGCGGCGATCGTGTCGATTGCCGTCATTTTTTATGCTATATTATCTGACAAGAAAGAAGATGAAAAAGTCATTGGATTCATCAAAAGAAATAACGACACTCCTCTGTCTGAGAAGCGACAGGGAATCGATATAGTTTCATTGCTTTACACGATATTCTGGCTGGTATGGGCAGTTTTATTCTTAATTGGTGTAACTTCCTATTACAAACAAATTTAGAACTTGCATCGACAAAATATTTTCTCTTTCAACAAGAGACCTCAATGCACATATCTCCCAACATCCCTTCCGGCCCGCTCCCTGAAAAATGGGACAACTGTCGCTTCAGCAGCAAGTTAGTCAGCCCGGCCAACCGCCGCAAGTATGAAATCATTGTCGTCGGCACTGGTTTGGCTGGTGCTTCCGCCGCCGCCACGCTGGGCGAGCTGGGCTACAGCGTCAAAGCCTTCTGCCTGCAAGACAGCCCGCGCCGCGCCCACTCCATCGCCGCGCAGGGCGGCATCAACGCGGCCAAAAATTACCAGAACGACGGCGACTCGGTGCTGCGCCTTTTCTACGACACGATCAAGGGCGGCGATTTCCGCAGCCGTGAGGCCAACGTTTACCGGCTGGCGCAGGTCTCCAACGCGATCATAGACCACTGCGTGGCGCAGGGCGTGCCGTTCGCCAGAGAATACGGCGGCCTGCTCGCCAACCGCTCCTTCGGCGGGGCGCAGGTCTCACGCACCTTCTACGCGCGCGGCCAGACCGGCCAGCAGCTTCTGCTCGGCGCATATTCCGCGCTGATGCGGCAGGTGGCGGCAGGCCGGATCACAGTTTTTCCGCGCCGCGAGATGATGGACTTGGCCGTGATTGACGGGCGGGCGCAGGGCATCATCGTCCGCAACCTGCTCAACGGCCAGCTCGAACGCCACGCCGCCCACGCCGTGGTGCTGGCGACCGGCGGCTACGGCAACGCCTTCTATCTTTCCACCAACGCCATGTCCGGCAATGTCACCGCGACGTGGCGGGCGCACCGGCGCGGCGCGGCCTTTGCCAATCCCTGCTTTGTCCAGATTCACCCCACCTGCATTCCAGTGCATGGCGAATATCAGAGCAAACTCACGCTGATGAGCGAAAGCCTGCGCAACGACGGGCGGGTCTGGGTGCCGAAAATGGCAGGCGACCGCCGCCAGCCTGCGGATATCCCGGAGGCGGAGCGCGATTATTATTTGGAGCGCAAATACCCGCGCTTCGGCAATTTGGTGCCGCGTGACGTGGCCTCGCGCAACGCCAAGGAGGTCTGCGATCAGGGCTTGGGCGTGAGCGAGACTGGCAAGGCGGTGTATCTCGATTTTGCCGAGGCAGTCCGCCGCGACGGACTGCCCGCCATCCTGCGCAAATACGGCAATCTTTTCCAGATGTACGAAAAAATTACCGCCAGCGACCCGGCCAAGGCACCGATGCAGATTTACCCAGCGGTGCATTACGCGATGGGCGGCCTCTGGGTGGATTATCACCTGCAATCCACGCTGCCGGGCCTCTTCGTCATCGGCGAGGCCAATTTTTCCGACCACGGCGCGAACCGGCTCGGCGCGAGCGCGCTCATGCAGGGCTTGGCCGACGGCTATTTCATCCTGCCCGCGACCATCAGCAATTACTTGGCGCAGGCCGGAACTGACCGCGCCACCGCCGAGCATCCCGCCTTTGCCGAAGCCGAGGAAGAGGTCGGCGCACGCATCGCCCGGCTGCTGCGCAACCGCGACTATAAGAAAGCCGGAGTGCAAACAGCGGATCAGTTTCACCGCAGGCTCGGCGCGCTGCTCTGGGATCACTGCGACATGGCCAGGAACAAGGCAGGGCTGCTCAAGGCGTTGGCGGAGATTCCGCAAATCCGGGAGGAGTTCTGGCAGCATGTTTACGTGCCCGGCAGCGGTGAGGATTTGAACCAGTCGCTGGAGCGGGCCGGGCGCGTGGCGGATTTCCTTGAATTTGCCGAAACGATGGTTTTAGATGCCTTGGAGCGCGAGGAATCCTGCGGCTGCCATCTGCGCGAGGAAAGCCAGACCGAAGACGGCGAGGCGTTGCGCGATGATGCGAATTTCTCTCACGTGGCGGTTTGGGAATATCAGGGCGAAGGGAAACGGCCAGCTTTGCACAAAGAACCGCTGCGGTTTGAGGCGGTGGATGTGGTGCAGAGGAGTTATAAGTAAAATTTTAGTTTTTATTTGGAGGAATACATCATGGCTGAATTGATTAAATGCTTTGAATGCGGGGCGGAGGTTAGTTCTGAAGCGAGGAAATGCCCAAGATGCAGTACTCATGCATGTGGATATCGCTGTAGAATCTGTGGAAAAGCAGAGGAAACGTTCGTTCTTGTAAAATATAATTACAAAGATTACGGGAAAGATTCTGATGGATATAGCCATGTATACACAGCTAACGGATTAGCTCATCCAGAATGTTTACGGAAGGTTGGCGAAGAATATTCAAATAATTGCAAACCATTTTCATACACATGTCACTTATGTGGATATCATTACGATTATATTCCAGTAAGGGATTCTTGTAGAGGATGTGGGCATAAAATATTTCGCATGACATATCCATTATACATACCACCACATGGAAATATTCAATATCTCTGCTATAGATGCATGTTACCTTTAATTCCTGTTAATGCAAAAAATATTAAATTAGAATTATATAACCATGATGATAGATTATTCTATATGTTACACTATAAGTCTAAACACCTTGGCGACACTAGTATCTATTCTGTTTTTCTACATAACACATGTTACAAAAACGGACAAAAAGAATATGACAGGATGAACTATAAAAAGAAAAATGATTGTTTCTTATCAACCGCCCTCTACGGCGAAGATTCCTCTAAGGTGCGGATGCTCTGCTTCTTCCGGGATGAGTATCTTTCAGCAAGCAGCTTGGGCCGCGCTTTCATCGCCTTGTATGTGCGCTTTTCTCCTGCCCTTGCGCGGGCAATCGCAAAGAAATCCCTGCTGCGCACCCTCGTCCGCTATTGCATCGTTGCCCCAGCCCTGCTGTTCACGGAAAAGTTTCTTGCGTATGCCGGGCGCAAGGAGAAACTGAAGCAATGGCGGCTCCCTTGACAGGGCAGAGGTGCTGGCATATCCTTCAGCATATCATGCTGTCACGATGAACCATCATTTCATGCAGACAGAACGACGTGTCCGACTGTTCCGCAATGGACTCAGCCAAGCTGTTCGCATTCCGCGTGAATTTTAGCTGCAAGGCACTGAGGCCGTCATGCGCAGGGAGGGAAGCAGGATCATCATTGAGCCGGTTGCAACCAGCGGCCTTGCTGGCCCTTCCTCAATCAAAGACCTCGCGGAAAAAGGCATCCTTGTCCAAGCTCTCCTGCCAGTGTCGATGCCGCGTCACCGAATCCTGCCTTTCCTTCTGTGGTAAAGCAAAAAAGCGAAATGCCTCAACCTCGCCGAGCTTCTCAAACAACAGCTCGGCAGCTTGTTTGATCAATCCCTCATCACTCAGAATGCAAATCCTCCTTCATGATGAACTCCGCCGGATTGACGACAAGCAGCCTCAACTGCTCTCTTCTTTAGCAGCTTGTCGTCGCAGGTGATAAAGACATCTGCTGTTGCTTCAGCATACGCGAGATGGGCCGCGTCTGCCAGACCAAAGCCCTGCTGATGCAGATATTCCGCCCGACTGCGCAGCCCGCTGCTGTCCGCCTGCATTGCTCCGTTGAATCGCGCCAGCAAAGCCAGCACCTCGATGCGCTCACAGAAGTCGGCAATGGCGGACACTTCAGCAAGATGCACACGGGACACCACCGCTTGATAGGTGCCGTCATGGATTTTGCTCAGAATCAGGTGCAGAGCATTGGTCTTAAGACGGATGCGCGCATGATATGTTTTGGTCGTCATACGGACGGCAGATGACGCAGACATCAAGATACAATCGGGTGGGCTGGGAGTTTGAAGGCATGTCGCTGTTCTCGTGCTCGCCCCTCAATACTTCCCATCCGCATACGCCAGCCAGCCGCCTGCGGCCACCAGCTCTTTGTCAAAGGCGTTCATGGAGAAGCCGCATTCGAGCCTGCCGCATTGGCCGCTCTCGGCCAGCACTTTGTCGGCTTGCAGATCAACGCTGATCTTCACGCCGCTGCTGTTGCCGACCAAAGAGAAGAGCCGGTCGATGTCCGCTTTTGCCAGCTCGACCGCGAGGATGCCGCAGTTGAACATGTTCTGGCGGAAGATGCGGGCGAAGCTCTCGCCGATCACCACGTTGATGCCGTTGACTTCCAAGGCCCAGACCGCGTGCTCGCGGGACGAGCCGCAGCCGAAGTTGGAGCGCGTCACCAGCACTTCCGCCTGCTGGAACGCCGGGTTCTTGGTGTCAAACTCTTTGCCGTCGAGGATGAGGTCTTCCAGCAGATGCGGCTGGAGGGCGCGCTTGGTGATCTCGGTCAGGTACTTGGCCGGGATGATCTCGTCGGTGTTGATGTCGCTGCGGTCAATAAAGTAGGCGGAACCGCCGAACTGCTTCATAGTTTCGTTCTCCTGCGGATGATCAGTTGAGGAATTGGGCCGGGTCGGTGATCTGGCCGGTCACAGCAGCAGCGGCGGCGGACAGCGGACTCATCAGATGCACCATGCCGCCCTTGCCCATGCGCCCGTTAAAGTTGCGGTTGGTGGTCGAGGCGCAGGATTCGCCCTCGGCCAGCACGCCGCTGCTCATGCCGAGACAGGCTCCGCAGGTGGGATTGAGCACGCAGAAGCCCGCGTCCATGAAGACCTTGATCAGCCCTTCGTCCAATGCCTGCGAGTAGATGGCGGGCGTGGCGGGTGTGAGGATGCCGCGCACCGTGTCGGCAATCGTCCGGCCACGGAGCACAGAGGCGGCGGCCCGAATGTCTTCAATCCTGCCATTCGTGCAGGAGCCGATATAGACCTGATCAATCTTGGTCCCGGCCAGCTCGGCAATGTCTTTCACCTGATCAGGCTTGTATCCGTGCGTGACCTGCGGCTTGAGGTCGGACACATCAAGCGTCAGCGTCTTGGCATAGACTGCGCCGGGGTCGGACTGCCAGCGGCCAAAGTCCTCGACAGCCGCCTCCAGCGAGGCATAGTCGTCCTTGATAAAGGGCCAGAGGTATTCCGCCGTGGTGCGGTCGGGCAGACATATCCCGGAGGTCGCCCCGGCCTCAACCGCCATGTTGCAGAGCGTCATGCGGGCGGACATGTCCATTCCCTTGACCACCGGGCCGCAGAACTCCATGACCATGTCTGTGGCCCCGTTGACCGTGACCTGCTTGATGATGTTGAGGATCACGTCCTTGGCATACACGCCTTTGGGCATCGTGCCGGTGATCTCAACCTTCATGGTCTCCGGCTTGCGGAAGGCGCACACGCCTTTCAAGATGCCGACTTCCAGATCCGTGGTGCCCACGCCAGCGGCAAAGGCTCCGAAGGCTCCGTGCGTGCAGGTGTGTGAATCGCCCATAATGACCGTATTTCCAGGGCGGATAAAGCCTTTCTCCGGGAAGAGCGCATGGCATACGCCGTTGCGGCCCACGTCAAAGAAATCCTTGATGCCGTGCCGACGCGCCCAGTCGCGCATGATCTTGGCCTGCATCGCGGTCTTGGAGTCCTTGGCAGGCGTGACATGATCAATGACCGCCTTGATCTTCGTCGGATCAAAGACACGATCTTTCCCCTTCTCCATCAAATCCATGATGGCTATCGGCGTGGTGATCTCGTGGCACATCACCACGTCGATGCCCAGCACCATGCTGCCCGGCGCTGGCGTGTCGCGCAGGTGGGCAGCGAATATCTTCTCTGCGATGGTTTGACCCATTATTTTCTCTCCTTACAATGAGTTGAATGCAATTGCTGAAATCAGGGCTTCCGCACTTTTTTAGCATTGCAGATGGCATCTTCCAGCTTGCTGAGCATTTTCGCATCCAGACCTGTGAAAACCTGCGTGGTCGCTGCTGTGCTGACGGTCAGAATGATGCGGCATGGCTTCTTGTCATGAACAATGACAAAATATGCTGCTGCGGCAATGAAAGGAAGGCTGCACAGCGGATGAAAGAGCATTATCAGGATGCAGCCGCAAAGCAGCAGAGCGCACACAGCGCAAGGCGGGCGCGCTGCCGGAGCCGGCTTTGCCGAGATAATTTTGCTGATCTCAAACTTTTCGTTTCTCACGACCAAAAATTGATCGGTGACTTGCACGCCCGCCTCGTTGAGGAAATCCATCGTCCTTCCTCCGCGCCTGAGTTCCCGGAACAGCTGCCGCTGCCATAGCCATATTACCTTTCCCGCCGAAATTTCGCAACTGCCCACTGCTGAAGGATTTCCGCAATTCTCGCTGCGGCATGGCCGTCGCCGTAGGGATTGCTTGCCCCGCTCATCCGCCGGTATGCAGCCTCATCATCCAGCAGCCGTTCCGTCTCCCGCACAATGCGCGCCGTGTCTGTGCCGACCAGAAGAACAGTCCCGGCGGCCACAGCCTCAGGCCGCTCAGTGGTGTCACGCAGCACCAGCACCGGCTTGCCCAGCGAGGGGGCTTCCTCCTGCACTCCGCCGGAGTCTGTGAGAATCAGGCGGGCATGGCTCATGGCATAGACAAAAGGGGCGTACTCCAAGGGCGGAATGAGATGGACATTTTCTTTCCTGCTCAGGATTGAGCGCACCGGCCCTTGCACATTGGGATTGAGATGCACTGGATAGATGAAACGCAGCTGCGGGCGGCGTTCGGCCAGCAGGGCGACAGCCTCGCAGATGCGCTGAAAGCCGGAGCCGAAGTTCTCACGCCGGTGGCCGGTGATGAGGATGTAGGGCTTTTTTTCACGGATGACCGCCTCCGCGCTGCCGAACACGCTGCCCCATTCACGCTGAGAGGCGATGCGCTCCCGCACGTGCAGCAGCGCGTCAATCACTGTGTTGCCGGTGACATGCACCATGTCGGCGGCAATGCCCTCCGCGAGCAGATTGCGGCGCGCCTGCTCAGTGGGCGCGAAATGCAGCGCGGCAAGGCGGGAGGTCATGGCCCGGTTGGCTTCCTCCGGGAAAGGCGCGCAGATGTCATGCGTGCGCAGACCAGCTTCCACATGGCCAACCGGTATGCGCAGGTAGAAGGCGGCAAGGCTGCCGACAAAGCAGGTGGTGGTGTCGCCCTGCACGAGTGCCATGTCAGGCTGCTCGGCCAGCAGAACATCGCGCAGGGCAGGCAGCATCCGCGCGGTGAGGCCGAACAAGTCCTGCCCTTCCTGCATGATGTCAAGGTCATAGTCCGGGCGGATGCTGAACAGCTCCAGCGCTTGGTCCAGCATCTGCCGGTGCTGGGCAGTGACGCAGACCTTGGCGGTGAAGGCAGGGTTCGCCTGAAATGCCTGGATGACCGGAGCCATTTTGATGGCTTCCGGGCGGGTGCCGAATATGGAGAGGATCTTCATGGGCTGTGTATAACCGATGCAGCGCCAACATTCAATAAGAGGCGGCAAGCATCACTGCGGCAGACAGAGAAGCCCGCCCTGCCCTTCCTCCTTCATCGCGACAAACGAGGCGAAGTTGATCCAGCGGAAATAGATCTCCGCCCAGCTGAAGCCCGCGTTGCGCAGCAGGCTGAGGTTCTCTTCTGCTGTAAAAGGGATGAGGACGTTTTCCAACGCCTCGCGTTTAGCCGCGATCTCCAGTTCGGAATAGCCCTGCTCTCGCTTGAATTCATGATAAACATTGATGAATTTGCGGTTGAGCAGGCTGTGGCCGCTGAGAATTTTTTCGTTGAGAAAAAGCAGGCCGCCCGCAGGCAGGGCTGTGTGCAGGCGGCGGACAAAATCCTGCCGCAGCAAAGGGCGGATGAACTGCAAGGTGTAGCCGCAGAGGATCACCTCCGCTCCGGCGATCTGCTCCGCCAGCCCCGGCGCGGTGATGTCCTGCTGGCGGAATTCGATCTGCTTGCTGAACATCTCCGCCTTGCGCCGGGCTTTTGCCAGCATGGCCGGGGCCATGTCAAAGCCGATGAAGCGCAGGTTCATGTCCGGCAGCAGGCGGGACAGCTCCACCAGCGCGGAGCCGGTCGAGCAGCCGAGGTCAACGACCGTGCCGCCGGGCGTGGCCATTTGCCGGATCAGCGAGGCCGTGGTTTTGATCACCGTGCGGTAAAAGGGCACCGAGCGGTCGAGCATGTCGTCAAAGACCTCGGCCACGCGCTCGTTGAAGGAAAAATCCTCGCGCACCTCGCCGTTGCTGTATATTCTGTCGCTGCCCATCGCTGTCCTCCAAAAGGAAAAAGAAACCGGAGCAACTTGTAAAACAGCCGTGCCCTCCTGTCAAACTGAAACAACCGCCATGTCAGATTCTTCGGTGCAGCATCTCGTTTTTGTCCGGCTCCGCTGCCGCATTCAAGCGGAAACACCTCTGCGCCTGCCGGAATTCAGCGGCTCGGCTCTGCGCGGCGGCTTTGGCATGGCCTTGCGCAAAACCGCCTGCGCCCAGCCGCAGCGCAGCGTCTGCGGAGACTGCCTGCTCCGGCGGCAGTGCGTCTATTCGCTGATTTTTGAAACGCCGGTTCCTGAAAATTCCGAACTGCTGCGGCGTTGCACCGCCGCGCCGCATCCCTTCGTCCTTGAGCCGCCGGAAGACGGCCCGCAGGAGCTGCCGCCGGGCGGAGAGCTGGATTTCGGCCTGACGCTGATCGGTCGGGCGATTGACCTGCTGCCGTGGTTCCTTCTCGCCTTTGAGGAGCTGGGCCGCAGCGGCTTGGGCGGCAAAGTCGGCGGCAGGCGGGGCCGCTTCCGGCTGATCAGCGTCCGGCAGGGGGAGCGCGTCCTGTATCAGCAGGGCAAGCTGACAGCGAATCCGCTGCCGGAAGCCGCGCCGTCCGCCTTTCCGGCCTGCGGCAGCCTGCGCGTCCTCTTCCACACGCCGGCAAGGATAAAATATCAGGAGTATTTCACTGAGCGGCTGGACTTTCACATCCTCTTCCGCAGCCTGCTCCGCCGCATCTCCCTGCTCTCCTTTTTCCATTGCGGCCAGCGGCTGGACGACAGCGGCTTTGCGGATCTCATCCGCCAGGCGGAAAGCATTGTCACGGTCTCGCACGAGCTGCGCTGGCACGAGCAGGAACGCTGGTCAGGCCGTCAGAAAGCGCGGATGCAGTTTGGCGGCTTGGTCGGCGCGGCGGTGTATCAAGGCCAGCTTGCGCCGTTCCTGCCGTATCTTGCGTTGGGCGAGGCGCTGCATTGCGGCAAGGGCTGCACTTTTGGATTGGGACGGTGCAGTGTGGAATGGCTTGGTCAGCAGGAAGAAAATGCTTGCAAAAAATGAAAACCGCTGTATAAACAGGATGAAGACGGCTGCGGCACCGGCATCAGAATGCTGGCTGCTGCGGGAGGATGACGGACAGCATTTTGCAGCTTGTTTTTCTGTTATATGCTGTAAAATCATCATGTTCTGTATTTTTTAAAAAGGCGTGAAAAAGGAGGTGGATAACGGAAAACAGATAACATCTTGAGTTGTCGGAATAAATATGCGGCCAGCAGGAGGGAGGGAGGTGAAAAAAAGGTGAGAATATCTCTCAATAAGAGGGATAACGGAAAATGGGCATCAAGCCTGTTGATTTCATTGGCGAAAAAAAAGGTGCCCTCGGAAGTCATGCCCTGATGAAGAAGGGATTGAGACGCTTTAAAACTTGTTTCGTTCAAGTACTTTAAATGAGCTCGGAAGTCATGCCCTGATGAAGAAGGGATTGAGACCAGTGTTTCCTTGCCACATGCTGAACAAATATAATAGCTCCTCGGAAGTCATGCCCTGATGAAGAAGGGATTGAGACTTCTGTGATTTGTGCAGGTTTTATTGTCCCATCAAGGTAACTCGGAAGTCATGCCCTGATGAAGAAGGGATTGAGACGGGCAATCCGCCTCCTGTAGGGGCGTTTCGCGAAACGCCCCTACACCGACCCGCCTGTTCGTCCTTCCCCTGATGAAGAAGGCGATGAGCAGGGGCAATTCATGAATTGCCCCCTGTATCTTTTCCTCTCAATTAAAAGATTGAGACCTGATATTGCAGGAGGTGTTATGAGAACAACTGTTGAGCTGCCAGACACGCTTCTGCATCAAGCAATGCGGGCAACACGTGCCAAGACAAAGACAGAGGTTGTCCGGTTCGCCTTGGAAGAGTTGATTAAGAAATCCCAAGGTTCTGCTCTGAAGAAATACAAAGGCAAGATTGACTTGAATATCGATCTGGATGAGCTGCGAGGCCGCTGATGCGTGTTCTTGTTGACAGCTCTGTATGGATTGACTATTTCAGAAGCGGAGAGAACTCGCAACCGTTGGATTTTCTGCTTGATGCTGATGCCGCCGTTGTCAATGACCTGATTTTGACAGAGCTGATCCCGTTTCTGCGTCTGAGAAAACAGAATGCCGTCATCAAACTGCTTGCCAAGCTGCCAAAGTGTCCGCTGATTATTGACTGGCAGGAAATCAGAGAATTTCAATTCCAATGCCTGAAAGCTGGAATTAACGGGATTGGCAGCATAAAAACCGCAAAGCAACGAGGAAGCGCATGTCACGTCAAGAAGTGATTGGCTTGGTTAATCAACTGCCTGAAAGCCAGCTCGAAAAGGTTGCTGAATACATCAGGCAGCTTTTTCAAAGGACAAAAAATCCCTCGTCGGCATTGGACGCAGAGCAGGAGGGGCTGCTTGATCTGCTTGGCGCAACGATCAGCAGCGGACGGGGAGATTTTGCCGAACAGCATGATCATTATCTGTACGGCAAAGAGAAGTCATGAAAGGGCCTGTCTTCATGGACACCGCGTTTCTGCTGGCCGTGATTGACGCTTCAGACCGGCATCATGAGACAGCGGCAGAATGCTACCGAAAAATAGTCAGCCGGAAACTGTCTGTGCTCACCACTGACGCAGTGTTGATAGAAATCGGCAATGGCCTTTCCAAGCTGAAATGGCGGCAAGCGGCGCACCAGTGGATAACTGGCATAGAAAAAAGCAGAACCATTTTCACGGTTGTGCCTGTTGACGCTGATCTGCTTGCCAGAGCGGTGCGGCTGTATGGAGAAAGAGCGGACAAAGAATGGGGCCTGACTGACTGCATTTCCTTTGTTGTCATGAAGGAACGAAATCTGAGCGCAGCGTTGACGGTTGATCGTCATTTTGAACAGGCTGGATTCAATATTTGCATGGATATAGACATCTTGCCCTGATGAAGAAGGGATTGAGACAGTACAGTAAGGTGCGGCGACCGTACCCTGCTGCTTGAACTGAGATTGAGTATGACAGATGATTGACACAATCGCATTTCAAATCGAGTGCGTCAGCCCGACGCTCAATCTTGGCGCGGAGAAGCAGCCTGAGTATGAAATATTTCGCGCTGCTTCTTTGCGCGGCTGCTGGCGGTTCTGGGCAAGAGCCGCCATTGCCGGAATACTGGAAAAGCCTGATCCAAACACCCTGCGTCTGCTAGAAAACTCCCTCTTCGGCAGCGTTGAACCTGCCTTTCAAGCCTTTCGGATGCGGGTTGACCGCTGCAATTCTCCCACGAAAGATTCTTTCCTCATTCTCCCTCATAAACACCAAGGCAAACAGGCAGGGTTTAGTCCCGGCAGCACCGCCGAAGTGCGTATCAGTCTGCATCGGACAATCCACAATCAATGGGACGAGCCAGCGCGGAAAGCCCTGCTGGCGGCGATCTGGCTTTGGGGAAATCTTGGAGGAATTGGCACACGCTCCCGGCGCGGCTTCGGCTCGGTCGCCTTGCTCCCGGATGCGGACGGCAAGGATGCTTTTGCAGCAGCGGGCCTGCCAAAGTGCTGCGAAACCTTCGCAAGCCGCAATTCGTTAGTTGAGTGCCTTCAAGCAGGAATTGATAATTCCTTCCAGATAATTCGAGAATGGATTTCTGCGAAATACAAAACAAAGAAATCCCTTGATCAGAAACGCGGCGCAACTGAAGACATGTTTATCCTCAGCAGCTTGGCGCAGGTCTTTATTGGTGAAATGTTTCAATCGTGCAATGATCTCTTGAGAATTATAGCAGATAAAAAGGCTGTAGCTGACGAAACCGGTTCCGCTGTTCCGCACCGCCTTGCCTCACCTATGATCGTCCGTCTTCATCGCTGCGCCGAAGGCTTCATTCCTGTACTCACGTGGTCGCCAAGAGAGAAGCTGAAAATTGCAAAAGATATTGGTAACTATCAATGGCTGAATGACTTGGGCGTTAAGGAATCGCTGCTGGGAAATGGAGATTCCATTTATGCCTGAATATTGGCAATATATGCAAGAGTGGCATGGCAAAGATGTCTGCATCTTCGCCCTTTCTCTCAGCCCGGCGCAGGAGTTTATTGAGGAAGCCCGCAAAAGCCGCGACCTCCGCGCCGGAAGCCTGCTGCTCTCCTGGCTCTCCTTCACGCTGTATGAGCCGATCCTGCAACACTATCAGGAAAAAGCCTTCATTGTCCCGGCCTGCGCCGGGAATCCTTTTTTTGAGAAATGGAAAAAGAACAACGGCAGCCTTGAACTGGAGCAGCTCAAAGAACTTGCTTCTGGCGGCAACTCCATCACCAACCGGGCTGTCGGCTTGATTGAACGGGATCAGCTCTGTTTGCTCAACGAGGCGGAGGAAAACTGCCGTGCCGCGTGGAACAGCTATGCGGCATTCTGTCTTCAGGATGAAAAGCTGAACGATATGCCACGCGCTTGGCGGGAAAGATGGCAACAGCAGATGCAGGATTTTTCCGCCGCCTTTTCCAGCTATGCTGTTGCTGCGGATGCGAACCTGAATGATCTGCCCGGCAGCATTCAGAAGATTATTGACCAGATGGAGCGGCGCAAGGATTCCCGGCTGTTCAAGCAATGGCCAGGAAGCGACATGACCAAATGCACGCAATGCGGGCATCGGGATATACTTTCCGGCAAAGAGGATTCTTTTTGGAAAAATCTTCAAACCATCATCCGCGTTGAAGGCGGGCGCGAGCTGCTCTGCGCCTGCTGCCTGGCAAAGCGGATTTTCGCTTTTTGCGACATATTTCCCAGCAAAGCAGCGGCTTCAACAATGAACATTGCCGCCGCGCCGTTTTTAGAGGAGTTCAGCAAGCTGGCGCAAGAGAATTCGGAGAGTTTTCAACTTGTCATGGAATGCTGGAGTGATGATGTGCAGCAGCATGTTCCCGGTTTCCTGCGCAGCAAACCTTTCACTGATGACGCATGGCTGAAGAAGATTGCCGAGCTTGTCCTTCCCTACGAGCTGGAGGATAATTGCCGGAGAATCGTTGAAAGGGCGAATAAGAAATATTTGCATGGCCAGACAGAGGAAGACAATCTCGGCCTTTCTCCGCCTTCGCCTTATCTTGCCGTGCTGATGCTTGACGGCGACAAGATGGGGGAACATCTGAGCAGGAATCCTGATCTTTCCGATGCGCTGACCGAATTTTCTCAAGCTGTGCCCGGAATTGTCAAACGGCATCAAGGCACAGCCATTTACAGCAGCGGCGACGAGCTGCTTGCCCTGCTGCCGAAGGATGCGGCCCTTGCCGCCGCGCAAGCGGTGCGGAAAGAATTTGCTCAACGAAT
Organism: Candidatus Electronema sp. JC; assembly: GCF_048287365.2. Lineage (NCBI taxonomy): Bacteria > Pseudomonadati > Thermodesulfobacteriota > Desulfobulbia > Desulfobulbales > Desulfobulbaceae > Candidatus Electronema > Candidatus Electronema sp. JC. The sequence continues at coordinate 15,385 of NZ_JBLWEM020000058.1, forward strand.
CCAGACAACCACATGCAGCGCGTCCATCACGTGGTTTCATTGCAAAGACCCGCTGCAACAAGCTATCAAAAATTGCCGGGAAGGGCTGATGCTGGCCAAAGACGGCTTCAAGCGGAACAGCTTGGTCTGCACTGTCCTCACCAGCTCCGCTTCAGAGCATCGCTTTGGCATTCCTTGGAACCGTGAAGGCTGCGACATGGCAGCGGCCATAGGAAATTTTGTCTGGATGCTTGGGCCGGAAGGCGGCCTGTCGAAAAATTTCCTGCATGATTTGCTGGCGGAGCTTCCTTCTTTTGTAGATGCTCCGCCTTGCCGCCTTTTCAACAGCAGCTCTGAGAAAACGATACAAGCTGAATCAGATTTGCTGCTGAACAGAATGCGCTGGCTGTGGAAACGGCACAGCCAGCAACAGACCGCCGCCCTGTGCGCTGGTGAAGACTGCTGCCAATTCCTCGCAGACATGGCCTCAAGCCTGCCCTATGTGCATAACCGGGCCGGGAATTTTGCCGCCTGTCTGCGGGCAGCCGGATTTTTGGCAAGGAGCTGAACTCCATGACCGCCGCCGAACGCTTCTGGCTTGACCTTGAACCTGCCGACACCTTGTTTTTCCGCGATCATGGCGCACGGCGGCCCGGCGTGGACAATTGGGCAGGCTCGGTTCCGCCTTCGCCGCTCACCTTGTTCGGCGCAATCGGCTCATGGCTTATTCACGGCTTAGATGTGGATTTTAAAGAATTTAAAGCAGGAAAGATTGATAATCTGCTCGGAAAATTCAATGCGGAGCTGCGGGAGCTTGATTGGAGCATTGCCGGGCCGTTTTGGGGCGAGCAAGGCACGGTGTATTTTCCTGCGCCTGCTTCGGCGTATTTCTGCGAGCCGAACAAATACGCCTGGCTGATTCCAGCGGAAGAGCGCGGCCTCTTCTCCAGCCTGCCAGCAGAACTGCGGCCTTTGGTCTTTGCGGACGGGAAGAGCATGTCCGGTAAAGAATTCAAACCTGCGCAGGGCTGGGTTTCCCGATTGCATCTGGAAGGCTTTCTGCAAAACGGAAGGCCGGAGAACTTCCGCCATCATGAAGAGGACAAATTCTCCTGCGCTGAAACACGCTTTGGCATCGGCGTGGACAAGGACTCCTTTGCCGCAGAAGACGGGATGCTCTTTGTCACGCCCCGGATGCGGGTGAGGCAGGGCAAGGTTTTTTCCGTGCAAGTCCGCTTCAAGACAGAAGATGCCCGCGCCAAGATAGAGCAGGTTCTTCAGAAAAACAACGGCATCGCCTTTTTCGGCGGCGAGCGGGGCCGGGTGAAAATCAGCTTGCGCAAAAATGAGCCGCTCATTGCCGCGCCTGATCCGGCAGAGCTGGCGCAGCAAGGCCGCTTTCTGCTCTATCTCTGCACGCCCGCGCTCTTCACCGAAGGCTGGAAACCGGCGCACTGGCCGGACTGCTTCAACGGCGCGGAACTAATCGGCGCAGCAGTGCATAAACCTTGCCGGATCAGCGGCTGGGCGCAGGGACAAGGGCCGCGCCGTCTTTATCATGCCGCGCCCGGCGGCAGCGTGTATTTCTTTGAAACCGCAGGCTGGGACGAAAGCAGATTTGTGGAACTGCTTGAGCATCATCATTTCAGCACATCAATTTCAGATTTTTACCCCTGCGCCGGATTCGGCATCACCTGCATCGGGACATGGAACAAAGGAGGCAGCCATGCTGCATAAACTGCTGTATCTGACTGCGGTCTCGCCGGTGCATAACGGCTCCGGGCAAGGCTTGGGCGCAATTGACAACCCCATCATGCGGCAGCGGGACACGAACCTGCCCATCATTCAGGGCAGCTCGATCAAAGGGGTGCTGCGGACGGAATGGGAGCCTGATTCAACTCGGAAGAGCATCCTATTTGGGCCGGAGCCAAAGACAGCATCAGACGACAATTCGGCTCATGCCGGGGCCTTGTGCGTCGGCGACGCGCAGCTTCTCTTCTTTCCGATACGCTCGCTGAGAGGGGCTTTTGTCTGGGCGACTTCGCCGCTGACTTTGGCCCTGTATCAAAAGCTGCTGATGTTTGCCGGAATAGAAATGCCGTCTCTTGATATATTGCTGAATACAATGAAAGAAAAAGAGCAGTTTCTTGTCTGTCCGAAAGGATTGAGCGAACTGAAAGCGGACAGCAAGCACATTTTTCTTGAGGAATATGGCTATGATGCGCCGAAAGAAGGAGAAGGCTGTCAAGAGCTGGAAGATTTTGCAGAAAAAATGGCCAACATCGTTTTCCCGGCAACGTATCCGCCCTTTCTGAAGGACAAATTCAAAAAGCATCTGGTTGTCCTGCCGGAAGATGACTTTCAGTATTTCATCACCTTTGCCACTGAAGTCACAGCAAACATCCGCATCGGTGATTCTGGAGCAACAACAGATGGCTCTTTGCGCTACACCGAATATCTGCTTTCTCAATCTGTCCTGTGCAGCTTGTGGAGCATTGACAAAGGCAGAGGCAGCAAGGCCAAAGATGCGAATATGGAAACAGCTGATTCAGTTTGGGCGGCGGTCGATCAGCTTGCGGAGGAAAACTGCCGGGTGCAGATCGGCGGAGATGCGACTGTTGGCAAGGGATTGATGGAGATGAAGTTCCACAAGTAGGGGCGAAAAATTTTTCGCCCCTACAGAGGGCAATAAAGGAGGATGATAAAATGCCGGTGAAAAATATCGCGCATGACAATGCGAGAGAGGCGTTTAAAAAAATAGAGGATGTTAAGCGGTGCGATGTCAAAATTCAGAAGAAATATCTTTCCTTGGTGCACGGCGCGGACACCTTTGTGCATCAATGCGGACTACTTCAGACCTTGGCCTTTTATCTTTCCAAAGATGAAAAACATCATCAGCTTCTGACAGACCAGCTATTGGAATTTATCGGTTCTGAGTATCTTCCAGACGGCAACAGGATGCAAGGGTATAAACGCCTGATTGGAAAAGAAGACAGTCAATTGATGACTGACACTGCCAGAATTCGCAAGTATCTCCTCTGGCTGAAACGCTATGCAGAGGCAATGCTGGATGAAGAAAAGCAGAACAACAGAGGCGGAGAAAATGAAGAAAACAGAAATTCCAGGCAGCCGGAGAGTCAGGCATCTTAATATTCAAAAAATTCCTGATGCAGAGATAAATCCGAGCTTGTTCTATGGCAAGTTTGCCGCGTGGAAGCCGTATGAGCAAAAGGACTCCGACAAAACAGATCATGTTGCGCAGCTCATCAAACAAGGCTGCTGGTGCGATCCGAAGAATCTGGCGGATTATCTTCATTCTGGCGCAAAAACCTTTACAATGCAGACTGAAACCAAGCTGCTGATTGGCCGGGGCACGCCGTCCGTGTTTGAGCAGGGCATCAGTCTGCATCCGCTTTTCGGCCTGCCGTTTCTGCCCGGCTCGGCAATCAAAGGCGTGACAGCGCATTGGGCGGCGGCAAACGGCGAGGATGCGGAATTGCGCGAGCAAATCTTCGGGCCGCCTCCGCCAGATGACAAAGAAAGCGAGCTGTCTCAAGGCAAGGTGGTTTTTCTGGATGCTGTTCCTCTTGCGCAGAAATGCTTGGAAAAGGATGTGCTGGCTCCGCATTATCAGAACTATTACGGTGATAAAAAGAATTCGATTTGGCCGTCAGACAAAGAAGGGCCGAATGTTTTTTTTCTGCCTGCGGTGAAACGGGACATCACGTTTCAATTTGCTGTGCAGCTTGCGGCGGCGGCCAAGGTGGAAGAACAGCTTCTGGACAAGGCGCAGGAATGGATTCAATCCGCCTTGCAGGAATTCGGTATCGGTTCTAAGACTGGGAGCAATTATGGGTATTTTCTATTAGGTGAATAAAATGGATTTAAACGATGTAATGGACAATATTATTGTTTCAACAAGTTATGATGTAGCTAAATTTTTCGTCAGCTACATTTTAGCAAAAATCGTCTGGGGAAAATGGCTCGACTGGCGCTGGGGCGGCTGGAAGCTCATCGTTAAAAGAGGAGAGCATGGCTTGGCGGAAAGAGAAATGAGTTCAGAATGCGGCAAAAGAACACAAAATGACAAAAATGAATTTTCCGTGTATGTCAAAGGAGTCGTTTCGCCGTATGAGTTTATCAATATAGATATTTGCTCAGATAAAGCGGAGGAAATAGGTCTTGTTCACCGCCCTTCATTAGGCCGCCTTGATCTCCCTCGCAATCAGCGCGTCATCACCATTGATTTATCGAAAAATCCGGCGAAACCGAGCGGGCAACGAAGTCCTTTATAGGTCAGAAAATATTTCTGAGGACAACCTGCGGCGGCTGAAATTAGCCAAGACTCTGCTGGATTTTGGCGGGCGGGTGCAGTTTTCAGTGTTTGAAGCCCGTCTTGACCGGGAGCTGCTGGAAAAACTTGTGGACAGGCTTGAAAAAATAGTTGATAAAACTGAAGACAGTGTTAAGATTTATCCGTTGTGCGGAAGCTGTGAGGCTGGAGTGAGAATGATAGGCCAGGAACGGCGGCTGAGGGAGGAAGATGTGTATATTCTGTAGACTGTTTTTTGTATTATGCTGTAAAATCATTATGTTCTGTATTTTTTCAAACGGCCTGAAAAAGGAGGTGGATAACGGGAACCGGATAACATCTTGATTTGTCGGAATAAATATGCGGCCAGCAGGCGGAAAGGA
>NZ_JBLWEM020000059.1:0-6133 GCF_048287365.2 Candidatus Electronema sp. JC
GGTTACGTTCTGGTTCGGTGAGTTGTGTGTAATGCTTCATGCGCGCTCCTCTTGCTTGGCGGTGAGAATTGAGCCATCATGTTACCATAACTCACTCTTTTCTCAACCCCGCAAAAGTTGCACTTACAACTTGAATCCACGTTTCAAAAAAAGAAGAGATTGACGGCGCAAAGGGCAGTTAGCACGGCGGATGCCGCTGCTGCCGCCCGCGCTTGGCCGAGACTGAGAAAGGGAAGGCGCAGCACCCGGATCCTTTGCGCGGCAACAGCGTAAAGCGGCTCAGCATCCGGACGGGTGTGCAATTTGGCGGTGATTTTCACGATGAATGTTCCAGCCTTGTCGGCAGAAAAAGTCCAGCGGTAAACAGCAGGCAGCGCGCTGAGTTCATACATCTGCCGCCGTTCGCCTTCGATTTGCAGCCCTTCAGCCTCAACTTCGATTTCCAAAGAAGGACAGGAAGATTCGTTGCAATAAATAAAGCTGCTGACGCTGCCGCACTCGTCGTCCTCGCTGTGCAGCGGCCTTTGCCAAGGAAAGGACAGCGTAAGTTTGGCTGTGCCGCCGACATGAAACCATGCAGGGATTTTTCCGCCAACGATGCCTGAGTAATGCGGAATTTGGTAGCAGCAGGTCATGCCGGAAGAAAATCTTTTCTTGATCTTCCGCCGCAGACTGCCCGGCAAACGGCAGAACAAAAACAGCGGCAGCTCCTTGAGCAGCAGCATGCGGCGTTTCCGCTTGCGGATTTTCACGCCGCCAGCCGCGCCCTTGTCGTTCAGCTCAAAGACTTCGCAGAGAATGTACTGCGGAAATGCAATCAGCCAAAAAATGCAGGCCAATGCAGCGTAGATGATCAGCAATGACATAGATATTTTTAGTTTTCAGCTGACTTGTGCCGCAGGTGCAATGAGCTGCCTGAGCGAAGCCGAAGGCGGCGGCGGTTTCGGCACCGCTCAACCGCCTTGATGCAATGGAACGGTGCCGTCAATTTAACCTTACGGAAATACTCTCTTGCAGGCAATATTCAATTCTCCGCCAGCAGAGAACGGCCAAAATAAAAAAAGTTCCATTTTTTGACAGGCCGCATCGCGAGGAGTATAATACACCGTAAGAATATGGAAAGAAACAGGTTGCATTTCAAGAGGTGCTGCCATGACAAAGTCACCGTTTCTTTCGCTGCCTGCGTGGCTACAGGAAGTCCTCAGCGATCCGTTCAAGAAGTATCTCATCCTCTCCCTCTGTCTGCTTGGCATCGGCATCTACGTTGCTGAACGGCATTTTCCTGAAAAAATTCCTCATTCCAGCGGTCAAGATATTGTTTTCTTTTTTCACAGCCAATGCCCGCACTGCCAGAAGCAGAAACTGTTTAATCCTTATCTGAAGGCTAAATACCCAGAACTGCGCTGGACGGAACATGACACCGCGCTCCCGGAAAACAGCAGGCTTTTTGCCGAGTTTGTGCGGCAACACGGCTTGGACATGCAGATTGGCGTGCCGCTGACAGCCATCGGCCCTTACTTGATATCAGGATTTGACCGTAACGAAACAACCGGAGCTGCTCTCGAAAGGGCAATCCAAGCGTATGTACAGCACGATCCCTCTCTCTTCAAAGAAGAGGACGGCTACCGGACGGAGAAAGAGACGGTCAAGCTGCCATTCTTGGGAGAGATCAAGTATGCCGATTATTCTCTTTTTTCTCTTGCTGTTGTTCTGGGGCTGGTTGATGGCTTCAATCCCTGCGCCATGTGGGTGCTGGTCTATCTGATCTCCATCATAATGACCCTGAACAGCCGCAAGAAAATCTGGATCTTAGTCGGCACCTTTGTCGGCGCATCAGGAACGCTTTATTTCCTGTTCATGACCGCTTGGCTCAACGCTTTTCTCTTTCTGGGCTATCTCCGCATCCTGACGCTGCTTGTCGGTCTGATTGCTGTCGGCACAGGCATTCTGAGCATTCGCGAATACATTCAGACAAAAGGAGAGCTGGTCTGCAAAATCGGCGATGCGTCCTCCAAAAAAAAGACCATGAGCCGGATTGAGCAGATTGCTCAATCTCCAATCAGCCTGCTCACCATCTTCAATATTGTTGTCCTTGCGTTTGTCATCAACTCCATTGAATTCGCCTGCTCCGCCGCTTTGCCGGCCATTTACACTCATGCCCTGTCTCTGAAAGAGCTGCCGACGATTCAATATTACGCCTACATCCTGCTCTATGACTTCTTTTTCATGCTCGACGACCTGATCATTTTCAGCCTTGCTGTTCTGGCTGTCAACACCAACATCGGCCAGCGATATGCAAAATACTGCAAGATCATCGGCGGCGTTGTGCTTTTGGTGCTCGGCGGCATCATGGTCTTCCGTCCTGGCCTGCTGCGGTAGCAGCTGCGCTCAACGCCACTGGGCCGGAATTATCCGGTCGTATTTGCTGTCCACGAGTGCCTTAGTCGCCGGATCAACCTCCAAGACTTCGGTATACCACGGTTTCATCCGGCAGTCAAAGACGATGGGCGGAGTCAGGCCGACATGGAAGCGGCGCACCTGCTGCTGGCTGGCGTGAATATCTGCCGCCGGTTCAAAGCGGGTGAAGAAGGTCCAGAGAAATTCCTGCAAGTTCTCGGTCGCAGCGGCGGTAGAATCCACCAGCACCACCACAGGCCAATCAGCCAAGCCCGGCCAGTTCGCCAGCATCTCCCCCAATTTCGGTTTGGCGGCATAGCTCTCGCCTTGCACCACCAGTGTTCCGGGCAGAAAAACCTTGGCCGGGCCGCAATCCGGCGGCAGGCTGCCGTTGAACTCCCTCGGCAGCTCGCGCCGCTGCTCACCCAAGCCCAGCAGCATGGCCTTAGATCCTTTGTTCACCGACGGGCCGGTGTAATCCAGCGTGTCCTGCGAGACATTCGCGAAAACGAACAAATCCCGCTCCCACTGCACACGCTCTAAAACGTGCTGCCAGAGCTTGGGAAAATCCGCGATATCAAGGCTGCCGTCGGTGATGATCAGGAATTTGGTCAACGAAAGCTGGCCTTCGCCAAGAATGCGCAGTCCGGCGGCGAATGCCTCGCGGGGATAGCGGTTGTAAACTTTTGCCGCAGCCAAGCAGTGAAAGCCGGTCTCGCCAAAGGTCTTGAGCTGCCGCACGCCGTTCAGAGCGAGCGGGAAGATCGGCGAAAGCAAATCCTGCAAGAAATCGCCAATGAAATAATCTTCCTGCTTAGGATGACCGACCACCGTGGCTGGGTAAATTGCATCCTTGCGGTGATAGAGGTGCGTGGTCTGGAACACCGGATAATCGTGCGTCAGCGAGTTGTAGCCGTAGTGGTCGCCGAAGGGGCCTTCCGGTCGCCGCAGCTTGGGCGGCACGATGCCTTTCACCGCAAATTCCGCCTCCGCAACAAGACGATGCCCGCCGCGCGGATCCGCCGCCATCGCCAGCCTGCTGCCCTGAAGCAGCGAGGCCAGCATCAGCTCCGGGATGTTCTCCGGCAAGGGCGCAATAGCGGCCAGCATCAGGGCGGGCGGCCCGCCGATGAACAGGGTCATGGGCAGGCTCTGGCCGCGCTGCTCGGCCTCAAAGTAGTGGTAGCCGCCGCCCTTGTGAATCTGCCAATGCACGCCGGTGCTGGTGTCGTCGTGGCGGTGGATGCGGTACATGCCGAGGTTGTGGCCGCGCCCGTCCGGGTGTTCGGTGTACACCAGCGGCAGTGTGACGAAGGCCCCGCCGTCGCTGTGCCACGAGGTGAGCATGGGCAGGCTGCTGAGGCGGGCGGGCTGCTGCATCCGCTCCAGCACCGGCGCGTCTTCGCGGCTGACGTTTTTCAGACCGACCTTGAGGGCTTGCAGACCGATTGAGCGCGACTGCCAGAGCTTGCCGAGCGTCGGCGGCATGATTTCTTCCGCCAGCCGCACCAGATTGCGGACGAAATCCAGCGGCCTGTGGCCAAAGGCCAGCTTCAATCGGCGGTTGGTGCCGAAAAGGTTGGTAACAACCGGGAAAGTCGAGCCTTTGACCTTGGTGAAGAGCAAGGCCGGGCCGCCAGCAGCGATCACCCGGCGGTGGATTTCCGCGATTTCAAGGCAGGGATCAACTTCAGCGTCAATGACGAGCAGTTCGTTTTCCCGGCGGAGGATGTCAAGGAATTGACGGAGATTAATGACAGGAGGCATGGAAAATAAAGTGAATAACGATCTGCGCTGATTCCCCGTTCAACGGTTCGCCGCCATATATTCCACAGCGGCCTGAACCAGCACGTCAGGTACGACGGGCAAATGCTGGGGAGGGCTGTAGGTTGGGATGAGCCAAGCCCACCCAATCTACTCTCCTACTCTTCAGGAACAAATTTCCAGCCCCCTGTGATTTTAGGAGAAATACGACCGATCTTTGTAGAATAAACCCAAAGCCAGCCATTTAATAGCTGAACTTTGTTACCCTGCCAAGCAGCAGCGAGGCTATCACATAGCTGTCGTTGTTGGGATGGACTAAATCCGTTCCAAACATCTGGGTTCAATTTAATATTAGCCGATCCTAATGTGTCAATAGTGTAGTCTGTTATTAACGGCGCAGTAGCGGTGACTATCTCATCAAGAGATTTGTTCCGAATTTGCGCATACGTGTTAACACTCAATACCAGTGCTGTTAACACAATAGAAAAAATTACATTCTTCTTCATTCTTTCACTCTTGTTTTTTGTTATCGAGTATATACAGACTGGTTCGTCTGTGATTATGCAGAAAAACTACCTCCCCTCCGCCTTCAAATGCGGGAACAGTATCGCATCCCGGATTTTGGACTCTACTCAAAACTCAGCATCAGCCTTTTGCCAAGAGCCGCAGCAGCCTTGTCAATCATCTTCAGCGTCGGCGAGCTGCGCGGGTTCTCCAGCCGCTTGACCGAAGGCCAGGAAGCGTCAAGGATTCTGGCAAGATCAGCCAGCGGCCTGCCCGCGCGGGCCTTGCGGATAAGCAGGGCCGCCTGCACGTTCACCTCAGGCGCAATCCAATGCACATCGCTGCCAGTCACTTGGGAAGGCTCAGGGATCTCCTGCTGCTGCTCAAGGCGGTGCTCCATGACCAGCGTCAGCACTTCAGCAGCGTTGAAAAGAGCCTCCTCGATCGTCTCGCCTTGCGTCATGGCTTCATCGAGATCGGGAAAGGAGACGAAAAAGATGCCGTCTTCTTCCTTTGTAATCCGCGCCGGATATGCAATCTTCATTTCAGCTTCACCCCTGTCTGCTTTTCAATCGCTTTGAGCAGGCCCATGCCGATGTCCTGTTTGCCATGCACCGGCACAGGAACAGTCTTCACGCCGTCAGACAGCAAGTGATGACTGCCCCGCACCCGGACAAGCTGCCAGCCGTTCTGCCTGAGCAGCTCAATGATTTCTTTGCCGTTCATGCTCTGCTGGCAGAGGTCTGCGCCCTACCTCGCTTCCGCCTTCAAATGCGGGAACAAGATCACATCCCGGATTGAGGGCGAATCCGTCAGCAGCATGACTAAGCGGTCTATGCCGATGCCTTCGCCCGCCGCTGAGGGCATCCCGTACTCCAAGGCGCGGACAAAGTCCTCGTCCATCTCAGGGTGTATCTCCTCGTCGTTGCCGCGCTCCTCAATCTGCTTGACGAAGCGTTCGCGCTGATCAATCGGGTCGTTCAGCTCGGAGAAGGAGTTGGCGATCTCCCGCCCGGTGATGAACAGCTCGAAGCGGTCGGTGATGCTGGGATCCGCCTCGTTGCGGCGTGCCAAGGGCGAGATCTCCGCTGGATATGACGTGATAAAGGTTGGGTTGATCAGCTTCTCCTCCACCAGCAGCTCGAACAGGCCAGTGCGCGCTTTGCCCGGCCCGGAGTCCGGCTGCAAGTCCACCTTATACTTCTTCGCCAGCTCCATCACCGCCACATCATCGGCCACCACTGCCGCATCCAAGCCCGCCACTTCGCTCAGAGCCTCAGTCATGGACAGCCGCCGCCACGGCGGGGCAAGGTTGATCGGCGTGCCCTGATAGGTGATCTGCATCGAGCCGTTCACCTGCTGACAGATGGAGGAGATCATCTCCTCGGTGCAGTCCATCATGTCCTCGTAGGTGGCGTAGGCCTGATAGAACTCCAGCATAGTGAACTCCGGGTTATGCCGCGTGGAC
>NZ_JBLWEM020000060.1:0-11985 GCF_048287365.2 Candidatus Electronema sp. JC
AAACCCTTGACCCCCAAGTCTCCTGCCTGACTTTGGTGACACGGGGCAACGAGCAGATCATCGAGCAGATCATGAAGCAGCTGCACAAGCTGATTGACGTGATCAAAGTCAGCGACATCAGCGAAGGCGAGTACGTCGAGCGCGAGATGGTGCTGATCCGCATGAAGGCTGAGGCTGGCACGCGGGCCGAGGTGCTGCGGGTGATAGACATCTTCCGGGGCAAGGTGGTGGATGTCAGCCCGACTTCCTACACCGTGGAAATCACTGGCTCCGAGTCCAAAGTCCGGGCGGTGATTGACATACTGCGGCCCATCGGCATCAAAGAGATCGTCCGCACCGGCACGGTTGCCATGGCCCGCGCGCCGAAGAAGTAGACTGAACTCATCTCGAACTATAGTTCGAGTTTATCTCGAATGCTCATTCCAGTCTCCTTCGAATACTCATTCGAGGGAGACTGGAATACTAATTCGAGATTGCCTCGAATACTCATTCGAGATCATCCCGATGCTTGGTTCCAGTTTGTCTCGAACCAAGGTTCCAGTTTCCGCGCTCCTGCTCTCCCCTGATCACACCCCATGAAAACCCCTGAATTCTCTGTGGCCAAAGAGGGCCTGCCCTTCATCCTCTTCGCCGCTTTTGCCGCGCTGCTCTGCGCTGCGCTGCAATATCGCTATGCAGCCTTTGCCGGGCTGGCAGTGACGGCCTTTGTCACCTACTTCTTCCGCGACCCAGAGCGCACTTTGCCGGAAGACAGCGGCGCGCTCGTCTCCCCGGCGGACGGCAAGGTCATCCGCATTGAGGAACTGCACGACGACCGCTTCCTGCATCAGGACGCGCTGCGGATCTCCATCTTCATGAATGTCTTCAACGTGCATGTCAACCGCATCCCTTTGGCAGGCGCAGTGCGGCGCGTGGTCTTTCAGCCGGGCCGCTTCTACGCTGCTGATCAGGACAAGGCCGCTCTGCACAATGAAAGCTGCGCCGTGCTTGTTGCAACCGCAGCCGGGCAGCAGTATGCGGCAGTGCAGATTGCCGGGCTGATCGCCCGCCGCATTGTCTGCCGGGCCGAGCCGGGCGATCAGGTGCGCACCGGCCAGCGCTACGGCCTGATCCGCTTCGGCTCGCGGGTGGATTTGTATTTGCCCAAGGGCAGCGCGGCGATGGTGCAAGTCGGGCAGAAGGTGAAGTCGGGCGAGACAGTGATCGGGCGGCTGCGGCAGGACTGATTGATGTGCGGCAAAAAAAGAAGCCAGCAGGACGGCTGAGTGACGTGATGAGGCGTAATGTGCTGAAATGCTGGTGGGCGAGGCGGGATTCGAACCCGCGACCTTTGGCTTCGGAGGCCAACACTCTATCCAGCTGAGCTACCCGCCCGCAGATGAGAGCCGCGCCGGATTCGGCTGCTCTGGCATCTGAGCCGCTAATATAGTATTATTGAGGGGAGTCTGCAAATAAAAAAACTGCGCCGGGCAGGAATTCTTCTCCGTTCCGTCGACGCAGCCTGTTTCCCTTTCCGCCCGCCCGCCTTTTCAGAGCCGCATGCTGACAAAAAGACTGCTTGAACTCGCATTCGTCTTCCTTTTCCTTCTGCTGGCCAGCGCCGCCCTCTGGTTCACGGATGCTGACCGGCTGATCATCGCCACGCTGGTGCCGCGAGATCTGTCCATCGCCGCCGTGCTGCCCGCCTCAAGCTGGGCCTGGCCTGCGGGCAACATCTTTCCTTGGAGCCAGCTCTACCATTGGGCGGCGGTTCCGGCGATGCTGATCGCCGCCGCCGCACTGCTGGCACTGTTGGCCGGTTTTGTCGCCGGACGCTGGACAGACTGGCGCAGACCGGCGCTGTTTATTCTCCTCTTCATCGCCGTCGGCCCCGGCCTGACCGTCAATCTCCTGCTCAAAGAACAGGTTGGCCGGGCGCGGCCCCGCGAGATCGTCGAATTCGGCGGCAGCCATCAGTTCACTCAGTTCTGGCAGCCCGGCGACGCAGGCGGCAACAGCTCCTTCCCCTCCGGCCACGCGGCCATCGCTTTTTTCACCATCGCGCCGTGGTTCGCCCTGCGGGGACGGCATCGAAAAACAGCGGCGGCGTTTCTTGGCCTGGGGCTGACGTTCGGCGTTTTGGTCGGCATCGCCCGCATCCTGCAAGGCGGGCATTTTGCCAGCGACATTCTCTGGGCAGGCGGGCTGCTGTATTTGATCGGCGGCGGACTGGCCTTGCTGATGGGTCTGGAGGCGGCGGAGCAGGAAGCTGAATTTCTTCCGTCCGGTCAGGCCCGACCGGACAGGGCAGAATCATGAGAATGCCGCCCCAAAAACAAATCAGAGGAAAACATTAAAAAAACAGGTGACATGGCTGTGCGGACGGATTAAGATGGGCCTGTTTTTGAACTCCCATCCCTTCGCTCAAGGAGACCGCAATGAAAGCCGCGTTGCACCTGTTTGCCAGCATGTTGGCGTTTTTCGCCCTGCTGGCTACCACACCAGCCGCCGGGCTGGCTGATGACAACTGCCCTTCGGCAGAGAATCTGCTCAAATTCGCTGCAACAGAATCCGTGCCCGCCGCGCCCCTGCTGCCAGCCTCTGTTGCAATTGCCGCCGGTTTTCAGCCCGGCTCCGGCGCTCCGGCAGGCCAAGTGCAGAGCCTTCAAGGCACCGTGCTGGTGATCCATAAAGGCGGCGCGGAAGCCTATGCCCTGCAAAGCGGCTCCCCGATTTTCAACGGCGACACCCTGATCACTGCGAAAGACAGCCGGGTGACGATGGAGCTGCGCGACAAAAGCGCGGTGACGCTGACAGCGTATTCCAAATTAGTGATTGACCGTTCGCTTTACAATCCCGACGCAGGCCGCCGGGACACCAAGCTCCAGCTGCTGCTGGGGCGGCTGAGAACTGTGGTCTCCAAAGTGACCGGCGACAGCGCCTATCAGGTGCGCACCCCGACTGCGGTCGCAGGCGCACGAGGCACCGATTTCGCCCTTGCCGTCGGCCCGGCGCCGCACAAGCCCTCGGTACTGATGACCGTGCTGATCACAGGCGGCGGCTCTTCAACCGTGGAACTGAGCGGAGCGGGCGGCAGCTCGTCGCTGGTCGGCCCGGAGTCTGTCACCGGCGCGGTGGCTGACTGCGCGGTCTGTGCAGCTGAGCCTGTTGGGCCAGAAGCCAAAAAGACCCTCAGCCGCATCGCCCCGGAATTGGACAGCTTTGCCGCCGCGCCAGGCGCATCCGCCTCATGGAGCAAGAAATTTCTTGAGGAGGAGGAGCAGTTCGGTCTTTATGTGGCAGTGGAAAACGCGCTGAACAAAGGCATTGCTCCGGCGGAAATCCTCGCCTTCATAACCCAGAACAGGGAGAAGCTGACTCATCCTTCGATGAAGGCCCTGTACTGCTCCGGCGTGGACCGCGAGCTGGTGGAGACAGCGGCGGAGCAGCTCGGCATTTCAAAGTTTGAGTCAGGCCGGGCCTTCACAGAGAGTCAAGCCGAATGCGGCTCAAAAATCGCCCTCGAAGATCGCGATATCGTTGAGCCGCCCTCGGTTGCGGAAAAACCGGATCCCGCTGATCTCCGCGAGAAAAGAGACGTGCCACCTTTAGAGCCGCCTCAGCCTGCCGAGCCGCCCAAGGAGGACGGCGCTGAAAAAAAAGACGGACAGGACAGCAGGCCGCCGTTTGTCGCTGTTCCGCCTCCTGTTGATCCGAGCGAGCTGATCGACTATCCTGACGACAGCAGCGGCCCGGTGGTCAGTCCGTCCAAACCGCGTCATTATGATGAGTATTAACGCCGCCGGGATTTGAGCGCATGGCTGCCGCTGGCAGAAAGCGCTGCGGCGCCGCGCAGCTGGCCCGCATGGTCGGCGCGGCGGCCTCGCTCGCTCTGACTCTTGTCTCCTTTTTTGATCCGCCCCTGCTGGAGGAGCTGCGGCTCAAGTCCTTCGACCTCCTCCTCCGGCAGCTGCCCGCGCCGCTGGCCAAGCCGCCGGTGGTGATTGTTGACATTGACCCGCGCAGCCTGGCCCGATTCGGCCAGTGGCCGTGGCCGCGCAGCCGGACAGCGGAGCTGATCAGCCGCATCGCCGCCGCCCGGCCCAAGGTCATCGGCTTGGACATTGTTTTCGCCGAGCCGGACCGCAGCTCGCCCGCGCGGCTGGCCGAAGAAGCTGACGCGACGGCGATGCCTGCGGCGGCGCGGGATTATCTGAACCGCCTGCCTGACCCGGATCAGGTGCTGGCCAAAACGCTTGCAGACAGCCCGGCGCCGGTCATTCTCGGCCATCTCTTCACCAGCCGGGGCGCGGTCGAGCGCAAGACCGCCGAACCCCGCAGCGGCGGCTTTCTTCTCAAAGACCATGACCCTGTTCCCTTTCTGCATCAGTTCGCCGCTGCGGACACCAATCTGCCGCTGCTGGAGCGGGCCGCCCAAGGCAGCGGCTTTTTTAATATCGTCCCGGACAAGGATGCGATTGTCCGCCGCCTGCCCCTGCTGATCAGTTTCAACGGCGAGCCGAATCCCAGCCTGACGCTGGCCATGCTGCGCGCGGCAGAGGGCGGTGCCGCGCCAGTCGTGGTCGAGAGCAATGAGAACGGCGTGCGGACGGTGCAGGTCGGCCCGCACCGCATCCCCACCACCCGGCGGGGGGAAATGCTGGTCAATTTCAGCAAATCAGCCCATGCCGAGGATCAGGTCGATCCGGTTCACCGGCTGGCCTATCTTTCCGCCGCCGACCTGCTTGACGGCGCATTGACATCAGCGGAGCTGGCCCTGTTGCGGGATGCCTATGTGATCGTCGGCACGTCCGCGCTCGGTCTTTTCGACCTCATCGCCGTGCCGGTGAGCGAGGTTTTTCCCGGCGTGGAATTTCACGCCCAAGCCCTCAACACCATCCTCACCGGCAGCTTCCTCCACCGGCCTGAGTGGATCCGAGGGCTGGAGCTTGTCCAGCTCGCCGCGCTCGGTCTGCTGCTGGCCCTGCTGCTGCCGCGCACCGGCGCCGCTGTCGGCGGGCTGCTGACCTTCGCCGCAGCCGCAGGCTGCATCGTCTTCTCGGTCTGGATGCTGGAGCGGCACCGCTTCTTGGTTGACATGGTCACTCCTGTCGCCGCGTCCCTGCTGCTCTTTTCCGTCCTCACCTTTATCAACTATTTTGTCGAAGAAAAAGAGGCGCAGCGGCTGCGCTCCGCCTTTGCCCAGTACCTTTCCCCGGAAGTGGTGGAGGAGCTGGTGAAGAATCAGGACAGCGTGGTGCTGACTGGCGAGGAGCGCGAGCTGACTATCCTTTTTTCCGACATCCGCAGCTTCACCAGCATGGCGGAGCGGATGCGGCCTGAAGCCCTCTGCGCCTTTCTCAACGAATACCTCACGCCGATGACAGCGGCGGTGATGAACCGGCGTGGCACAGTGGACAAATTCATCGGCGACGCGGTGATGGCCTTCTGGAACGCCCCGCTGACCACGCCGAGCCATGCCCGCCATGCCTGCGAGTGCGCCTTGGCGATGCTCAACGAGCTGGAGGCACTCAACCTTTCCTGGCTGAAGCGGGGCCTGCCCGCCATCCGCATCGGCATCGGCATTCACTGCGGCATGGCGCGGGTCGGCAACATGGGATCGCAGCAGCGTTTTGAATACACGGTGATCGGCGACACAGTCAATCTCGCCTCCCGGCTGGAGGGGCTGACCAAACTTTACGGGGCGGAGATTATCGTCAGCGGCGCGGTGTTCGACGCGCTGGAGCCGGAGGGCCAATTCCTCTTCCGCCGGGTGGACACGGTGCGGGTGGTCGGCAAAAGCGAGCCGGTGGCGATCTATCAGCTTTTGGGTGAACGAGAACATATCGTTCTTACTGAAAAATTTCTGCTGCACAACGCCGCCTTGGCACTGTACAGCAGCGGCGATTTTCACGAGGCGGGTCAGCTTTTTGCCCGCCTGGCCGAGCAGCAGCCGGAAGAAGACAAACTTTGCAAGCTGTACATCGAACGCTGCCGCCTGCTGGCCGAAAATCCGCCGCCGCACTGGGACGGCATCACTGATTTGCGGAGCAAGTGAAGGCAACGCCGTCTGGACGACATCCCGCAGGAGCAGCACACCCTCAAAGATGGTCCTGAGCTGCTGGCCAGTGGACAGTCAAGGCAGCAGACCGGGTTGGATTACTCCTGAGCCTGCCACCCGGTCGTCCTCATAGAAAACTGCGAACTGGCCCGGCGTGACCGCCCGCTGCGGCTCGTCAAAGCGCAGCCGCCAGCAGCCGTTTTCCGCAGGCATGACCTGCGCCTCGGCGGCCTGATGGCGCGAACGGAGCTGCGCCCGGCCCCGCCACAGCGCAGGCGGCGGTATATGCCATTCCACCTCGGCCAGCAGCAGCTCGCGCTGGAACAGCTCCTCGTTTTTGCCGACCAGCACCCGGTTGCCCGCCCCATCCAAGCCGGTCACGTACCACGGGGTTGCGTCCGGCAGGCCCAAGCCGCGCCGCTGGCCGACCGTGTAGTTCCAGCAGCCTTGATGCCTGCCTATAACCCTGCCGTCCGCCGTGACAATCTCGCCGCTGCGGGCCTCCAGCCCTTCTTGGCGCAGGAACGAGGGCAAATCCTGCCCGGCGAGGAAGCAGACATCTTGGCTCTCGCCGCCCGCCTTGAACTGGCTGAAGCCCAGCTCCGCCGCCCGTGCGAAGATCTCGCTTTTCCGCCATGTTCCCAGCGGTAGGATCAGCCGTTTCAGCTGCGCCGCGCTCAGGCGGCAGAGGAAATAGGACTGGTCTTTGCCCGGATCGAGGCCACGGCGCAGGCAGCCGCCCTCAGTCCGCGCATAATGGCCGGTGGCCATCGCCTTCATGCCTTTGGCGGCCATCGCCTCGAAAAGCAGGCCGAATTTGATCAGGCGGTTGCAGAGGATGCAGGGATTCGGAGTCAGGCCGCAGCGGTAGGCGGCGGCAAAGGCGGCGATGACCTGCTGACGGAATTCCTCCCGCAGGTCAACGAGATGCAGCGGAATGCCGAGCTGATCGGCAACAGCCTGCGCCTTGGCGGCCTGTTCTCCGCTCTCCGGCAGCAGGAGCATGAAAAAGCCCTGCACGGCAAAGCCTTGCTCCAGCAGCAGGGCGGCGGCGGTCGTGGAGTCAACCCCGCCGCTGAGGGCGATGCCGATAACAGACGGAGGAGCGGGCGGCATCCATTCTGCGGAAAGTTTCAGTTGCATTGGACACTCTTGGCTTTTGATCAAAGGAAGGCCCCTATTTTACCAAAATTCTGGCAAACCAGAATAAAAAAAGGCGGCCTGAACCAAGGCCGCCCGTCATGCCGCGCCGCAGAGAAGGCGATTTATTTTTTATTGCAGACCACCGCGCTGGCGACAATTCTGAGGCTGGCTCCCGCGCCGCTTACCTTGACTTCATAGCTGTCCACCAGAGCGTTGTTCAACCCCTCATGCGCATTGCCGTACTCGCTGGGCAGCGCAGCGCCGACATTGCTTTCCCCCACATGCAGATAAGTTGCGCTCATCGCCGCCTCGGCAGTCATCTTGAAGGTGACTGCAACTTTTTCACTGAGATAGGCTGCGGTCAGCTCGCCGACGCGAACCGCCTTGCTCAGGTCGTTGCCTGCCGCGCCGGTGTAAAGCGGCTGTGTCACAGTCTGCCCTTGATTCAAAGTGAGCTGCCAGCCCCAGAGTGTCATCGGCAGCATGTCATCCAGTTCGGTCTGGCCATAGGCGAAGGCCGTGCGGCAGCTGCCGCCAGCGTCCCGGCAGATGATCCAGCCGTTCTCGTCAATGCCGACCATGAAATCGCCTTCATAGCACTGCGTCGCCGGAACTGCCGCAGACTCCGCTGTGGATTGCGAAGCAAGCATGACAAGGTCTGAAGATGTTGACGGACATTCGCAGATGCCCGCCGGCCCTTGCGGCCCCTGCGGCCCGACAGGGCCAGTCTGCCCCTGCTGCCCCTCAGGCCCCCGAGGGCCTTGCGGCCCAGCCGGGCCGGCAGGACCTGCGGCACCTTGGTCGCCTTTCGGACCCTGCTGGCCAGCGGGGCCAGTGTCGCCTTTCTCACCCTGCGGGCCTTGCGGGCCGACCTCACCCTGAATTCCCTGCGGCCCAACAGCACCGGTCTCGCCCGTCGGCCCTTGAGGCCCGGCGGGGCCTGCCGGGCCGACAGCACCTGCCGCTCCTGTGTCGCCTTGAGGGCCAGCGGGACCCGTCGGGCCGGTTTCACCCTGAATGCCCTGCGGGCCAGCAGCTCCGGTGTCGCCTTTATCGCCCTTGTCACCTGTGTCCCCCTTCACACCTTGGATCCCCTGCGGCCCAACAGGGCCAATCGGGCCGACATCGCCTTTCTCACCCGTGTCGCCTTTCAGACCTTGAGGGCCAGCGGGACCCGTCGGGCCAATTTCACCCTGAACTCCCTGCGGCCCTGCGGGGCCAGTTTCACCGATGTCGCCTTTCTCACCTTTAGCGGCCAGCAAATCCCAGCAGCCCACTGGCGCAGGGTCAAAAGCAGGTTCCACGCCTTCGATGGATTCACAGCAGGTGTTCACGTAGCTGCTGCCGCCGCGCTGAACAACGCTGCCTGCCGCATAAATCTGCGTTTCCTGCCAAGCACCCTGCCAAGAGAGCGGCCTGTCGGCGCAATTTTCGTCCGGCGGCAGGGTTTTTCCAGCGCAGACAGCAGCTTGGGCTGCTGCCAGATACAAGGTCTCGCCCGCATAAACGGAGACATCCAGCTCGTAGCTGTCCGCCGTGCTGCCGTTCAAATCAGCGTGATTGTACTTGCTGTACTGGCCGTGGGCCGTGGTTGGAGCTTTTTTGTCACTCAAGTAAAAGCTGGTCTCGTTCATGGCATAGCCGTCCAGCATGGCGAAATTCAGCTTGAGCAGGCCGTTCTCATAGCTGATTGACAAAACGCCTGCCACAGTGCCGGAGGCTGTCTTATTTTTCTCAATTCCTGTATAAACAGGCACAACAAAGCTGCTGCCGTCAGAAACTGTGATCTGCCAGCCGCGCTCCCACGGCCCGCCGCCCGGAGTTTCGTTGAATTTTTTTTCGCCGTAGGCATAGGCCGTGCCGCAGTCCGGCTCCTCAGCCTGCGCCCCGTCTGCTGTCAGCAACAGCGCGGTCAGGCATAATGCTGCAATTTTTTTCGCTTTCATGACATTTCTCCCTTGGCGCCGCAAATTATTTTTTCTTGCCGCTTGCTTGCCTGATTATACCGCATTTCCGCTTTTTTCACAATCAGAACCGGCTCGCTTCACGCCCTGATTATTTAGGAAACAGAGATATTTTCTGCTGTTGCTTGGCAAAAGAAGGTATTTTCAATTTTTTGCTCATGCAAAACAATGCGGCTCCGCCACAGAGCGGCGGCGACACGGGATTTTTCTTTTATTATTGCATCATAGATGCGAAAACAGCGGGCAGCCGCGCTGCTTTGGGCAGGCCCGGCATCTGCGGCCCGTGATTGACAAAAGCGGTCTGCGCCGAGTATGGTTCCTTCAGCATCCTCTTGTTTGCGCGGCAAGCCGCTTTTCTTGAACTGGCTGAAAACCATGTGCGTTGATCTTCACACCCACTCCGTTTATTCCGACGGCACCGCCACCCCGCTTCAGCTCATCCGCATGGCGGCGGCGAGCGGGCTGACCGGCTTTGCCCTCACCGACCACGACACCGTGGAAGGCGTGGCTGAGGCCATGCGGCTGGGCACTGAGCATGGCGTGGACGTGCTCAGCGGGCTGGAACTGAGTGCTCGACACGGCGAGGGCTGCATCCATATCCTCGGCTACGGCGTGGATTTGGCCAATCCTCAGCTTTGCGCAGCCTTGGCCCGGCTCCAGCAGGGCCGCGCAGAGCGCAACGTGCAGATATTGGACAAGTTAGTCAAGCTCGGCATCGCCATAACGATGGAGGAGACCGAGCGGCTCTCCGCCTGCGGCCAGACCGGCAGGCCGCACATCGCCCGCCTGCTTTTAGCCAAAGGCTACGTGCAGAGCCTCAACCACGCCTTCACGCTCTATCTTGGCAGAAACAAAGCGGCCTGGTGCGGGCGATTTGCCTATTCAGCGGCGGAAACTATTGCTATAATACACGAAGCTGGCGGCGTGGCAGTGCTGGCCCATCCCGGCATCATTGACCCGGAGCTGAAAGCGCAGCCGCAGCTTGTCCGCGAGCTGGCGGAACGACATCTGGACGGCATGGAGATTCACTATCCCGGCCATAATTACAACATGATCCAGCTTTTCAGCGGACTGGCGAAACAGCACGGCCTCATAGCCACCGGCGGCAGCGACTATCACGGCGACAGCCGGATCAAAGGGCTGGCCGGCAGGGCGACCGGATTTTTTCCGCCTGACTCGATCATGGAGCAGCTCCGCGACCGCCTGCGCGCCCCCCGAACTTCGACCTTGAACGCATCAGACCATGCAGACCATACTTGTTGTTGACGATGAACCGAATTATCTGATTGTTCTTTCTGAACTGCTGCGCGACGAGGACTACGAGGTCTTCACCGCCGACTGCGGCCCGGCAGCCCTGAAAGTCGCCCGCGAGACCGATCTCGATCTGGTGCTGACGGACATGAAGATGCCGGGCATGGACGGCATTGAGCTGCTGGCCAAGCTGAAGGAATTCAACCGCCACCTGCCGGTGATTCTCGTCACTGCCTACGCCGAGGTGGGCAAGGCGGTGCAGGCCATGCACCTCGGCGCCTTCACCTATCTGGCCAAGCCCTTCTCCAACGAGGCCCTGATAGCCGCCGTGCGCAAGGCGGTGGAGCATTACAGCCTGATCCGCGAGGTCAACCGGCTGCGCAGCGAGGCCGCGCCAAAATCCGGCTTCGGCGGCATGATCGGCAAAAACCCAAACATGCTGGCTGTGTACCGGCTGATTGAGAAGGTGGCCCCGGCCCTGTCCTCAGTGCTGATCACCGGCGAGTCCGGCACCGGCAAAGAGCTGGTCGCCCGCGCCATCCACAACCTCAGCCCGCGCAGAGAGGCCCCGTTTATCTCCGTCAACTGCGCTGCCCTGTCCGAGCATCTGCTCGAAAGCGAGCTGTTCGGCCACGAGAAAGGCTCCTTCACCGATGCCGCCTACATGCGCAAGGGCCGCTTCGAGCTGGCCGACACCGGCACGCTCTTTCTCGATGAAATCGGCGAGATGGCCCTGCCCCTGCAAACTAAGCTCCTCCGCGTCCTGCAAGAAAAAGCCTTTGAGCGGGTCGGCGGCAGCCGCACCATTCAGGTCGATGTGCGCATCCTCGCCGCCACCAACAAGGATTTGAAGGACGAGGTCGATAAAGGCAATTTCCGCGAGGATTTGTACTACCGCCTCAACGTCATTCGCATCCAGATGCCGCCGCTGCGTGATCGGGTGGAGGACATTCCCGCTTTGGTGCATCATTTCTTGGAGAAGAACAGCCTGCGGCTGGGCAAGGAAAAGTTCGAAATCACGCCGGAAGCCATGCGGCTTTTAGTCAGCCTGCCGTGGGAGGGCAATATCCGCGAGCTGGAGAACACCATCGAGCGGGCGGCCATCCTCTGCAACAACTGCCGCATCGAGGCCGAGGACGTGCAGCCGGATTCCAGCCATCTCCCCTCTCCGCAGGAATGGAGTTCCGGCGTGGAGCTGGATCAGTTCGTGCCTGCCGGGCTGCCGCTGGCCGATGTCCTCAACGGCATTGAGGAAAAGCTCGTCCGCCAGGCTTTGGACGAGGCGGACCAGGTGCAGGCCAGAGCGGCGGAGAAGCTCGGCATCACCAAGAGTCTGCTGCAGTACAAGATGAAAAAGTATAATCTCCAGCGGAAGAAGAAGTAGCCCTTGTGCGGCGATATTGGGCACAGGGGTGTCAACGACATCAAAACCTGCCGCCTTTTCTCGGCAGGACAATTTTCAGGCAGTCCTCGCTGGCCGCAAAGACCGGCTCCGCGCCGTTGTGCTGCCGCATCAAAGGAATGACCTTGGTGCGCACACCCATTCCTCTCGCGTCAACATAGCCGTAATCGCGCAGAATCTCCATG
>NZ_JBLWEM020000061.1:0-54360 GCF_048287365.2 Candidatus Electronema sp. JC
GCGGACAATCCCTCCTTTGAAAGCCAAGCGGTGAAGGCGTACCCGAAAGTCCGCTTTTCGCTATTATATTGTTTTTAATGATAAATTCAATATATTTTTCAGGTGCGACCCGCCTTGTCACTCATAAATCACCATTACCCAAATTTTTTTTTTTTTTTGCAGACGTGCAAGAAAGCGCATCGAAACTGTCGGCTCGCAGCTGACAGGCCGCTCCAACGCCGATCACATCCGAGCGCACGATCTTTGGCATTTTCAACATCGGCTGATCCGTAAAATTTTGGCGCATACTGTCTGTGTTTTCGTTAAGTTATCTTGCAATCGACCTCCGCTTGATTTGGATGGGTTGGTTGCTGCATAAGAGTTGCACATTAGGTAGAGGGATTCCTCTATAATCAGCCCGTACTTTCCTTCACATGCCCCCCTTCACCCACTTGCACGTCCACACGCAGCATTTCATGCTCGACAGCCCATCCGCATCAGCGACCTGATTGAAAAAAAAGAAAATACAGCATGAACGCCATAGTTGTCACTGACCACGGGGCCATGTACGGCGCGCTGGAGTTCTACACCAAGGCGAAGAAGGCTGGGCTGCGAGCTGTACATCGTCGAGACCGACCCACCTTCTCTTGGCGATGAACGAGGACGGCTGCCGCAATCTGATGAAGCTGGCAGTCAAACCAGCACAACCTGAATACGCCGCCCAACGGCCTTGGCAAATTTTTCCAGCGTGGAAAGGCGGATGTCCTTTGCATGATTTTCCATTCTGGAAATGACGGACTTGGTTGTCTTGAGTTCGTTCGCAATTTGCTCTTGCGTCCGCCCAGCCTCTTTTCGCGCCTGTTTGAGGAGAATCCCTATCTGGAAGGTTTCCGCACGCTCTTCATAGTTTTCCCAGAATTCAGAATGATTCCGCATCCGTTTTGCTTTGTATTTTTGAAAATCGCTCATTGCAGTCCCTTTCGTGAAAAATAGTCCTTCTTGCGCTGCTCTGCTGTCTTGATTTCCTTTTGAGGAGTCTTCTGGCTCTTTTTGGTGAAGGCGTGATTGAGGACAATAAGCTGTTCGCCGTCAAAGAAACCTAAGAGACAGAAAATGTCATTGCCTTGCTGAATTCTGATCTCCCAGATGTCATCAGCGGCCTCCAGCTTTTTCAGAAATTTGCTGGGGACAAGCTCGAATTTCTTCACTATGTCGAGGACAAAGAAGACCTTTTCAGCCTGTTTGCCTGAAAGAGAGTCGAGGTATTCTTCCACAGGGCATTTGCCCGTTTCTGTTCGATAAAAAATTATTTCCCGCAGGGTGTCAGGTTAGCATGTTTGCGAATATTTGTCAACGGAGATCAGGCGGCTCTGGCGATGAACGAGGACGGCAGCCGCAACCTGTGAAGAGCTGGCCTGCCGCTTGGCCGCAGCGTAATCTTGACATGAGCTGACGGTGGTGGTTAAATGCACAAATGCGATTTTGTTGTTCGTCGCAATTCGATGATTTATATCAGCATTCCACAGAGGAGTATTTCAACAATGAAGGCAAGTGAAACAAAGTTCAGTAAAATCATTGAGGGCACTAATCAATATTTGATACCTCATTTTCAACGCCCATATACATGGAAGCAAAAAAATTGGGATACTCTTTGGAAAGATATTGAAATGCTGCTGAGCGAGGATGTTGTATCAACAGCATCCAGTGAGCATTTTATGGGAGCTATCGTAACGGCACCTGCGCATTCAGTGCCTGAGGGAGTCACAAAGTACCTATTAATTGATGGCCAGCAACGCGTAACAACATTACTGCTTCTCCTGACAGCTATTCGAGATCGTGCAAAGCAAATTGATGATTCTAAACTATCAAATCGTATTCACGAGCTGTATCTCACCAATCGCTACCAAGACGATCTTGATCAATACAAGTTGCTCCCAACTCAAGGTGATGAGTCAAAACACAATGATCGTGCCTCATTTATAAAAATTATTCTTGGCGAGGACAGCTCAACGGCAGGCGGTGCGTTGCATAACGCCTATCAATATTTCACACGCTTACTTCGGGATTTCTCAGCTGAAAAATTGAATACACTCGCCACCGCTATTTTAAGCCATATCTTTCTGGTTAGCATTACTCTTGAGCAAGATGATAATCATTACGCTATCTTTGAGAGCTTGAATGCGAAAGGAGAACCTCTTTCTCAGAGCGATCTTGTCAGAAACTTTTTCTTTATGAGAATAGATGATGCGTATCATGATTCCATTTATAAAGAAAAGTGGAGGCCTATGGAATGCTTGATTGAACGAGAGAATATGGAGATGTATCTCCGACATTTCCTTATTAAAGATGGTGCTATGGTTAAGGAAGCTGATGTCTATTATACGTTCAAGAAAAAAATTGAAGGCAACGGTCAAGCCGAATCGCTGCTTGATGAACTTGTCAAGTTTTCAAAATGTTATGTCAAATTTCTTGATGCCGAGCAGGAAAAATCTATTCAGGTGCGGGCGCGACTCGTGCGACTTCAGCGTTTGCGTGCTACAGTTTGTTATCCTTTCCTGCTTAATATCTTTGATGATCGTGCTACAAATCGCATTAGCGATCAAGAAGTAGTTGATATTTTAGATGTTATTGAGAATTTTATTGTGCGCAGATATGTGTGCGGAACAATTCGTGCGGAATTAAATGAAGTATTCACAGCACTATACAGGCAAGTCAGTCAGTTTTCAAAAATATTAGATGGCATCCGGGATGTCTTGGGCTCACGAAACTATCCGTCTGACCAAGAATTTTGCGAGAACCTCAAAACAAGGAAACTGTACTCTATAGGTGGCAGAGATACACGAGATCGTGCCAAACTCATTCTTGAGCAACTGGAAGCATATCTGGGAAATAAAGAGCCAGTCATAACGGACAAATTGACAATTGAGCATATTATGCCGCAGAAGCTCACCGCTTGGTGGAAGGAGCACTTGGGAAACGCTGCTGAAGAAACACACGAGATATATCTACATACCATTGGTAATCTTACACTGACTGGATACAACAGTGAACTTTCCAATGCAGAATTTTCCCGCAAGGTCATGTCGTTCAGGCAAAGCAACTTAGCACTCAACCGAGATATTGCAAATCTGGATTGCTGGACTCGCGATGAGATTGACGGGCGTGCAAAAACATTAGCCAATTATGCGCTCAAGGTCTGGCCAGACTTTGCCCCGAATATTTCCACTCGTCGGCAACCTTCATTTCGTGGTACCAGACCAAAGCAGCTGCTTGTGTTCGGAGAAACATTCGCTTGTAAGACTTGGCAAGACGTTCTTCGTATTACAATCACACAAATTTCAAAAAATGGTGATGAAACAACTCTTGAACAACTCATAAAAGAATTCCCACGTCATGTACGACGTTCTGCAACTGGTCTCAGGTCACCAAAGAGTATCAGTGATGATCTGTTTTATGAAAGTCATGGAACCGCAGATTCTATATATCGCCTCTGCTCACAAATTATTCAAGCTATTGGATATTCTTTTAATGAATGGCGCGTTGAAACAGAAGAAAGCTAATAACTCAATGGGCGAAACTAATTCATCATTTATTTTACATGCAGTATTCTATGTTTGACGGCGTAATCCGCATCGCGCGGCGTAAATACCGTTGATAGCGCAGGTGCTCCGCTTGGATCAAGCCTCTGCAAGCGAAAATACCGCTTGCTTTCTCCTTTCGCAGAGGTATACATTCGCTTGAATGCCTGTCTCGTGCAAAGCGAGAAAATATTCAGCCAAAACATGCAAAAAAGATGCTTCGCCGCCAGTCAACTTTCTGAAGATAACCTTTGTTCCTCGCGAGAGGAGGATTTTGTTAAACAAGAGTGCGTTCTATTCTGCCGAAAGTTTGCTTGAGTTTGAATCAAGCCTGCTCTATTCAAATTTAAG
The DNA here is from genome assembly GCF_048287365.2 of Candidatus Electronema sp. JC. NCBI lineage: Bacteria > Pseudomonadati > Thermodesulfobacteriota > Desulfobulbia > Desulfobulbales > Desulfobulbaceae > Candidatus Electronema > Candidatus Electronema sp. JC. The sequence goes on from NZ_JBLWEM020000061.1 coordinate 3,909, forward strand.
TTCTGTTTATTTAAACAGAATGTCTATTCATTTTAAATAGAACCTATTTCATTTAAACACAAGTAAGTTTTATTTTGAACAAAACCTGTTTCACTTAAACAAGAGGTCAGTCGCTTTTTAATCAAACGTCTTCTTTTCAACAAAGCGTCATGCCTTTCTTGAAAAGACATCAGATGCGCAACTAACAGGAGGCTGTGATGATCGGAGGAAACATAGCAAATCTGCTGCAAGAAGCAAGCAAGATCAAAGAGGCGATGGAGAAAATCGGCGAGGGGCTACCGGCAGGCATCTCAATTGCGGAGTTGGAGGCGAAGATCAATGCGCTGAAAACATCGACAAAAGCAGTGGACGCGATTAACGCCGAGCGGACGCAGATGGTCAATGTCAAGGCCGATGATGTCAAGACGCTGAATGAGTATCTCATAATCATCCGCTTGGCGATCAAGTCGCTGTGCGGGTTGAATTCATCGGAATACGAGATGGTTGGCGGCACAAGGGCCAGCGAACGGGGGGTGCCTTCTCCGTTTGCCTGTCAGCATTCGCCAGAGGTTGCAGCATGTTCAAGCAGCCCATTGTCGGTCATAAGCTTATGAAGGGGAGGTTGGAATGAATCCATCAATCGTCGCTAGGCGCAAGCTCATTGACGTGATCAACAATCTGCCGTCAGAAGTTCTGCCGGAACTGGCCAACTATTTATCCTATATTCAATTTAAAATTGCGCGGCCTGTGCAAAAGGAAAAATCGACATCTGGAAGCAGTTTTCTGCTTTCAATCGCCGGGCTTGGTGAGGCGGAAGAAAATTTGTCGCAATGCGATGAAGATATTCTGCAACAAGAGATTGACCCTGTTCGCGGCTGGGGACTTGACCGAAAAAGGAAACCGTGACTGCGCTGCTTGACACCAGTTTCCTGCTGGCAATGACAAACAGCAAAGACCACAATCACGCCCGTGTTCTTGATGTCGCCGCCAAGATCAGCGATAATCTGATTGTGCCGGTCACAGTGCTGCCTGAAGTCAGCTATCTGATCGGGTCGCGCTTGGGCCATAAAGCAATGCGGCAGTTTCTTGGCAATTTAGCCGCAAGCGATGTCGCTGTTGAGATGGTGACGAAAGACGATTTAAAACGGGTGACAGCAATATTGACCGAATATGCTGACAGCCGGTTAGATTTTGTTGATGCCACCATCGTTGCCCTTGCTGAACGGCTGAACATCACCCGCATTCTTACGCTTGACCGCCGTGATTTCACCATCATTCGGCCAAAACACCATCCGTATTTTGAGATTCTGCCGTAGATTCTATTCTGCGGCAGTGTCTTCCCTTCCTTGAGATAGAAAATGCCTTCCCCGTTCACCCACCTGCACGTCCACACGCAGTACTCCATGCTTGACGGTGCCATCCGCATCGGCGACCTGATTGAAAAGACGAAAGAATACGGCATGAACGCCGTGGCTGTCACCGACCACGGGGCCATGTACGGCGCGCTGGAGTTCTACACCAAAGCCAAGAAGGCCGGGCTGCGGCCCATCATCGGCTGCGAGCTGTACATCGCCGAGACCGACCACCTCATCCACGACAAGAGCGCGGGCCACAACTTCCACCTCGTCCTGCTGGCGATGAACGAGGACGGCTACCGCAACCTGATGAAGCTGGCTTCGGTGGCGCAGACCGCGGGCTTTTACTACAAGCCGCGTATTGACCGCAAGTTGCTGGCCGCGCACCACGAAGGATTGATCGCCCTTTCCGCCTGTCTGCATGGCGAGGTGCCTTGGCTGATCAGCCACAGCGGCATGGACGCGGCCCGGCAGAAGGCTCTGGAATTGCAGCAGCTCTTCGGCGACCGCCTCTACTTCGAGGTGCAGGAAAACGGCATCCCGGAGCAGACAAAGGTCAACACAGGCTTGCAGGAATTAGGCCATGATCTCGGCATCAAGCTGGTGGCCACCAACGACTGTCACTATCTCAACAAGGACGAAGCCTACGCCCACGAGGTGCTGCTCTGCATTCAGACCAGCAAGGTGATCAGCGATCCGGGCCGCTTCAAGTTCTCGACCGACGAGCTGTACTTCAAGCCACCGGAGGTGATGGCCCGCCAGTTTAGCTGGTGCCCGGAGGCCCTGAGCAATACGATGGAAGTGGCGGAACGCTGCGACCTCAAGCTGAAGTTCGGCGAGAACCACTTCCCCATTTTCCCGGTGCCTGCGGGCGAGTCGCTGGAAAGCCTCTTTGAGCACGCCTGCCGCGACGGGCTGGAGCAGCGGCTGGCTCTGCTGCGCGAGTTGCAGGAGGTCAGCCCGGAGCTGGAAGCGCAGTACCGCGAACGGCTGGAGATGGAGATCAAGGTCATCCAGAAGATGGGCTTCGCGGGCTATTTCCTTATTGTTGCGGATTTTATCAATTGGGCCAAGAGCAAGGGCATCCCTGTAGGCCCAGGTCGTGGTTCGGGGGCGGGCAGTCTCGCCGCCTACTGCATGGCGATCACCGACATTGACCCTATCCCCTACGGCCTGCTCTTCGAGCGCTTCCTCAACGTCGAGCGGGTCTCCATGCCCGACTTTGATGTGGACTTCTGCAAAGACCGGCGGGATGAGGTGATTGACTACGTCCGCCAACGTTATGGCGGCGATGCGCACGTGGCCCAGATAGTCGCCTACGGTTCGATGAAGGCGCGGGCCGTGCTGCGTGACGTGGGCCGGGTGCTGGAGATTCCTCTGCCGCAGGTTGACCGGATCGCCAAGCTGGTGCCGGAAGAGCTGAAGATCACCCTGAAGAAGGCGATTGACCAAGAGCCGCGCCTGCGCGACGCGATGCGGGAGGAGAGCATCCAGAAGCTGCTCAAGGTGGCGCAGACGCTGGAGGGGCTGGCCCGGCACAAGTCAACGCACGCCGCCGGGGTGGTGATCTCGCCCAAGCCGATGGTGGAGTATCTGCCCGTCTGCATTGGCCCGGACAAGGAGATCCTCACCCAATATGACATGAAATACACCGAGATGACCGGACTGATCAAGTTCGACTTCCTCGGATTGAAGACCCTGACCGTCATTGACCGCGCCCTGAAGCTGATCAAGCAGGACATCGGCCTTGAGGTGCAGCTCAGTAAAATCCCGACTGACGACCAGAAGACCTACGACCTGCTCTGCGCGGGCAGCAGCTTGGGCGTGTTCCAGCTCGAAAGCGACGGGATGCGCGAGCTGCTGATCAAGATGGCCCCGGAGCAGTTCACCGACCTCATCGCCCTTGTCGCGCTCTACCGGCCTGGCCCGCTCGACTCCGGCATGGTCGATCAGTTTGTCGAGACCAAGCATGGCCGCCGTCCTGCCGAGTACCCGCTGCCGCAGATCAAGGAGGTGCTGCGGGAGACCTACGGGGTCATCGTCTATCAAGAGCAGGTGATGAAAATCTCCAACATCCTCGCCTCCTACAGCCTCGGCGACGCGGACATCCTCCGCCGGGCTATGGGCAAGAAGATACCGGAGGAGATGGAGAAGGAGCGCGGCAAGTTCATGGCTGGAGCCAAGGTCAACGGCATCCCGGAGGAGCGGGCGGCGTATGTCTTTGACCTGATGGCGAAGTTTGCGGGGTATGGTTTTAACAAGTGCGTCGTGGGAGCCACCCGGCTGCTTGACGCAGAGACCGGCGAGTTGCTCACAGTTGAAGAGCTGCATCAGCAGCCGCGCCGCTTCATGGTGCACGCGCTTGGCGAGGACGGCAAGCTGCGTCCGCGCAAGGTGCTTGATGTCTTTGAGAATGGGATCAAGCCGGTCTTTGAGCTGCGGACAGCGCAGGGGCATCGCATTACGGCCACCGCCAATCATCCTTTCCGTACCCTTGACGGCTGGACACTGCTGGGCGATCTCAAGCCCGGCGACCGGATTGCCGCGCCACGCCGCTTGATTGTGCAGGGAGGTAAATGCTGGCCGCGTCATGAGCTGATTACGCTTGCTGGTCTGCTCGCCGAGGGGAACGTCTGCCACCCGTCCTCGCTCTACTTCTTCGGCAACGATGCAGTGCTGGTGCAGGACTTCGCCGCAGCCGCAGAGCAGTTCCCGGAGAGCAAGGCGCGGGTGTATCAGCGCAGCAACGGACGCTTCGAGGTCTGCGTGAACACGGGCCGCGACATGCGCTTCGGCAAGAAAGAGCGGAACGCAGAGGAGGAAGCTGCCCCGCCTGTCCGCTCCGGCGCATGGCACTGGGCTGAACAGCTTGGCATCTTAGGCAAGAAGGCCGTCGAGAAGGCTGTTCCGTCTGAGGTCTTCCTTCTGGCTGACGCGGACATCGAACTGTTCCTCGGCAGGCTCTGGGCAGGCGACGGCTTCATTGCTAATCACAACCAGTTCACGCCGTTCTATGCCACCTCGTCCTTCCAGCTCGCCTACGACGTGCAGACGCTGCTTCTGCGGCTGGGCATCCCAAGTGGTGTCCACGAGAAGCAGTTCCGTTACCGAGGGGAAATACGTCCGGGCTACACAGTGCATCTGGTTGGGGAAGGTTCGGCAGAGACCTTCCTCAGGCGTGTTGTCCCTCATGCGCTGGGGCGGGAACATCAGGCAGAGCAGCTCCGCCATCACCTTGAAGGAAAGCAGCCCGGCCTGACCTCGAAAGACACCGTTCCTGTAGAGGTGCGCACGTGGGTGGATGAGGTGCGCAGGGCCGCAGGTCTGACGTGGCGCGAGCTGGAGCAACGTTCCGGCGTGTGCATGAAGGAGTTCATGGGCAAAGGCTCTGCCGGGAAGCGCGGCTTCCGCCGCTCAACACTTGCCCGGCTGGCGAGCTTCTTCGCCTCAAGCCGCCTTGCTGAGATCGCCGAGTCCGACATCTTCTGGGACAGCGTGGTGTTCATTGAACCGCGCGGCGAGCAGCAGACTTACGATCTCACGGTAGAGGAAGACCACAACTTCGTGGCGGACGGCCTCATTGTCCACAACTCACACTCCGCCGCCTACGCCCTCGTTGCCTACCACACCGCCTACCTCAAGGCGCATTACCCGGCCCAGTTCCTTGCCGCGCTCCTCTCCTGCGACGTGGACAACACCGACAAGGTGGTGAGGTACATCAATGAATGCAGGCAGATGAGCATTGAGGTGCTGCCGCCGGACATCAACGAGTCCTACCATGACTTCACGGTTATCAAAGACCGCATCCGCTTTGGCTTGGCAGCGGTGAAGGGCGTGGGCGGCGCGGCCTTGGACTCGGTGATCGAGGAGCGGCGCAAGGCACCGTACACATCCTTGGCCGACTTCTGCGGGCGGGTGGATTCGAGCCGGGTCAACCGCAAGGTGCTGGAGAACCTGATCAAGGCCGGGGCCTTTGACTCCATGCGGGCCAAGCGGGCGCAGCTGATGGAGGTCTTGGATAAGACCATTGAGCAGGCCAAGACTGTGCAGCGCGACCGGATGAGCGGCCAGATGAGCCTTTTCGGCATGGGCGGGGGCGCGGCCAAGAGCGGGGCAGGCGCGGCGGCGGAGATCAAGCTGCCGGACGTGGAGGAGTGGGCACCGCTGGTTAAGCTCGGCTATGAGAAGGAGACGGTCGGCTTCTTCCTCACCGGCCACCCGCTCGACGGCGTGATAGACCATATCCGCTTGGTGGCCGACTCCGACCTTGCGGCGATGGAGAGCTGGAAAGACGGCCAGATCGTGCGGGTCGGCGGCCTGATCCAACGCTTCAAGGAGCACCGCTCAAAGAAGGGCGACCGCATGGCCTTCACGGTGCTGGAGGACATGACGGCCAGCGTCGAAGTGGTCGTCTTCCCGGAGACCTTTGCCAAGTGTTCGCACCTGCTTGGCAGCGAGCAGCCGCTGATCGTGCAGGGCAGCGTGCAGGTCAGCGAGCGCGGCGCGAACATCATCGCGGACAGCGTCCTGCCCCTGAATGAGGCGCTGGAACAGCTCATGGAGAAGGCGGTCATCCGGCTGCGGTCAGATCGGGTTGGGCGGCCTCAGCTCACCGCGCTGAAGGATTTGCTCTACCAGTTCCACGGCACCCTACCAATCAAGATCACCCTCCACTTCGACGGGCGCGGCGAGGCGGACATTGAGCCGCATCCTGACATGGCTGTCCGGCCTTGCGCGGACTTCTTCCAGCAGCTCAGGCAGCAGTTTGGCAAAGATTGTCTCATTGTGCAGACAAAGAAGGCCGAGGCGCGGAAGCGGAAGAGCGAAGGTCGAGAGCGGTGAGCGGTCGTCACCCTTGAACAAAACATTGACATCTAATGTGCAACTCTTTACACAGAAAAAAAATGATCAAAACCAGCCTCGTTCACTCCCTTGACGCAGTCGTCCGCGTTCCTGGCTCCAAGAGCCTCACTCAGCGCGCCCTGATCGCCGCCGCCTTGGCTGAGGGAGAATCTGTCCTGCTTGGCCCCTTGGCCAGCGAGGACACCCATTACACCATGACTGCCCTGCGCCAGATGGGCATCGCCATTGACGACAGCGATCCGGCGGCATGGCAGGTGCGCGGCTGCGGCGGCGCAATCCAAACTCCGGCGGAGGACATCTTCCTCGGCAACAACGGCACCGCCACCCGCTTTCTCACCTCGGTGGCCGCGTTGGGGCAAGGCCGCTTCCGCATCAGCGGCGGCGAGCGCATGGCGCAGCGGCCCATCGCCCCGCTCATGCAGGCCTTGCAGGGCTGGCAGGTGCGGATTGCCAGCGAGGCCGGCACCGGCTGCCCGCCGCTGCGCATTGACGCGGACGGACTTGCAGGCGGCCCAACCGTGCTGCCGGAGGGCAAGTCCAGCCAGTATCTCTCCTCGCTGCTGCTGGTCGCGCCCTATGCCAAGCAATCTGCCGAGCTGACCGTGCAGGGCGAGGTGCTGTCCAAGCCCTATGTGGAGATGACCTTGGCGGTGATGCGGGACTTCGGCATTCAGGTGGAAGCCGCGCCCTCACTGGCGCAGTTCCGCATTCCGCAGGGCTGCTATCAAGGAGCGCGCTATGCGGTGGAGGGCGACGCGTCCGGCGCGTCCTATTTCTGGGCCGCCGCAGCAGTGACAGGCGGAAGGGTGACAGTGGCCAACGTGCCCTCACCTTCTTTGCAGGGGGATGCGAACTTAGTGCGGCTGCTGGAGAAGATGGGCTGCGCAGTCAGCGCGGCGCAGGGCGGGATCACTGTGCAGGGGCCGCAGCTACTGCGCGGCATTGAGGCGGACATGGGTGACATGCCGGATGTCGCGCCGACGCTGGCGGTCGTGGCCGCCTTTGCTCAGGGAACCACGGTGATCAGCAACATCGCTCATTTGCGGATCAAGGAATGCGACCGCTTGGCGGTGATGGTGAGCGAGCTGCGCAAGCTGGGCGTGGAGGCCGAAGAAGAGCACGACCGGATGATCATCCACGGCAAGGGCGGCGCGGGCCTGCATGGCGCGGAGATCGCCACCTATGAGGACCACCGCATTGCCATGTGCTTTGCCGTGGCCGGGCTGCGTGTGCCGGGCGTGCGGATTCACGGCGAAGACTGCGTGGTCAAGTCCTTCCCTGACTTCTGGCAGCGGTGGCGGACGATGACGGCAGCCTGAGCGTGTCAGAGGCTGCTGCTGAAGCCGAAATTTCCTTCCGCGCTGAGAAGATGGGCGAAGCGGTCTTGGTTCTCGCGGATCTGCCGGATGACATCCAAGGCGATTGCCAAGGCCCGGCGGCCCTCGCGGCCTGAGACGGTGGGCTGCCGCCGCAGCCGGACGTTGCCGGCAAACTCGCGCAGTTCCAGCTCCAGCACGTCCTGCTCTTGAAAGGCGTGCTTGGCAATCTCTGGCAGAGGAAAGCCGCCGCCCTCCTGCTTGAGCCGCACCTCCATCACCTCTTTTTTGCCGAAATCCACGGCCAAGTAGCGGCCCGGCTGGAAGATCCGCATCTTGCGCACGCTGTCCAAGGAAATCCGGCTCACCGTGATGTTGGCGGTGCAGCCGTTCTCAAAGACAATGCGGGCGTTGGCGATGTCAGTGAGCTGCGTGACCACCGGCGCGCCCACCGTGTGAATGCTCTGAATCGGCGAATTGACCATCGACAGGATGATGTCAATGTCGTGAATCATCAGATCAAGAATCACGTCCACGTCCGTGCCCCGGTTTTTGAAAACCGAGAGCCGGTGCGCCTCAATGAAGAGCGGGTTTTTCAGCAAAGGCTGCACAGCTAAAACCGCCGGATTGAAGCGTTCCAGATGACCGACCTGCAAGATGAGCTGTTTCTCCTCGGCCAGCCGGATGAGCGCGTCCGCCTCGGCCAGCGTGACGGTCATCGGCTTTTCCAGCAGGATGTCAACGCCCCGCTCTAAGCAATCCAGAGCCACGCGGTGGTGATGCACGGTCGGTACGACGATGGAGACCGCGTCCGTCCGCTCCAGCAGCTCTTTATAATCGGTGAACGCTACTGTGCCGCATTCCTTGGCCACAGCCTCGGCCCGCGCCGGATCGACATCCGCCACTCCGATCAGCTCAACGCCATCCATCGCCGCGTATTTCTGCGCATGGAAGCGGCCCAGATAGCCGACTCCGATCACTCCGACCCGTATCATCTTGTCCTGTTTCATGCTTCAAATGCCGAGATAGGCTGTTTGCACTGCTTTGCTGCTGAGGAGGTTCGCCGCCGTGTCATGCAGGGTGATCCTGCCGTTTTCGAGCACATAGCCCCGGTCGGCGGTTTTCAGGGCTAAGCTGGCGTTCTGCTCGACCAAGAAAATGGCGGTGCCGTCTTCCTTGTTGATCTTGCGGATGATGTCAAAAATCTGTTTGGTGATCAGCGGCGCGAGGCCCATGGACGGCTCGTCCAAGAGGAGAAGCTGAGGCCGGGCCATCAGGGCGCGGCAGATGGCCAGCATCTGCTGCTCGCCGCCGGACAGGTTGCCGCCGGGCTGGCGGCGGCGTTGGGCGAGAATGGGAAAGAGGGCGTAACAATGCTCCATGTCCTGCCGGATCTGCGCCTTGTCGCGGCGGAGATAGGCCCCCAGCTCCAGATTCTCAGCCACGCTCAGGGCGGAAAATATCCGCCGTCCCTCCGGCACCTGGCTGATGCCAAGGGTGACGATCTTGTCCGGCGGCAGTCGCTGAACAGGCTGCCCCTTGAACAGAATCTCGCCGCTGCGGGGCGGCGTGATGCCGCAGACCGACATCAGCGTGGTGGATTTGCCCGCGCCGTTGGCCCCGATCAGGGTGATGATCTCGCCTGCGCCGATCCGCAGGCTGAGGTCATGCAGGACGTGGATCTTGCCGTGAAAGGTGTTGATGCCGCGCAGTTCGAGCATGGTCCGCCGCTCAGTTGCCCACTTTGCCCAAGGCTTCCGCCACAGGCAGGGCGGCGGGATGATGCTGCTTGCGCAAAAAGAGCGGCATCTGGCTCACGGCGGCCTGCGCCGCCTCCAAACTGTCGTAGCTGCCGTAGAAAATGAAGGTCGGCGAGGCTGGGCTGGGCCTGCGCAGCAGTTTGAGCTGGCGGCGGTGCTCAAGATATTCATCGCGGACTATCATTTCTTTGGCCGTTTCCCGCGAGGCCAAGGTGGCGAGCTGGATGGTGTAGCGGCCCGCGCTGCGGCTGTTGCGCAGCAGACCTCCTGCGGCCAGCAGCTCCTGATAGAGCTGATCCGCATTGACTGCGGCCCGTTCCGGCGCTGGCACTGGTGAGGACGGAACCGGCTCCGTCTTTTTCACTGCAGGCCGGGTTTTTCTCATGCCCGGACTGAGCCGCACAATTTCAGGCGGCAGCCGGGCAGAAGGAGGTGCTGCTGCGGATTCGGCCTCTGGACGGCTGGTTTCCGACGGTTCTTCTGGCGGCGGCGTGTTCAAGGACTCCTCTTCCGGCAGCGGCGCGGCGGCTTCCGCTGGTTCAGACGGCATGACAGCCTCCTCCTCCGTCATTGCAGCGGCAGGCTCTTCCGGCTCAGACGGCAGCTCAGGCTTTGAGTTCAGCTGAAGCTGCTCCGGGAGCAGCTCATCCGGTTTGACCGCCGGGGTTCCGGCGGCAACGAAGCGTTCCGCCGCCTCCTGTCCGCTGCGCCGCAGCTCGCCGCTGTAGCGGAAGAGCAAGGCGGCAAAGAGCAGCAGCACGGCGGCAGTCAGCAGCTTCCACGTTCTGCTGGAGAGAGCGGCCTTTTTTCTGTCCGTCCTGCTGGAAGCGCCGTTCTCCAAGGCGGTCACGTCCGCCGCCAGAACCGGGAAATAACGGTCGGCGGCGCAGACCCGCTGCAAGGCGGTGTCAGCCAGCAGATGCGTGGCGCGGAGATTGCCCTTCGTCAGCTCAGAAATCTTGCGCACGGCCTCGCCGCTGAAGGCCTTGCCGCTGTCGGCTGCGGACAGCCCGGCGGTTTTCAGGCGGAAGCTGAGGTAGGCGGCCAGCTCCTCCTCAGTCAGCGGTGCAAGCTGGTGGCTGGGCGGCATCTCGATGTCCGCGCAGTAGGCTTGCAGCTGGCTGATGCGCTCGTTGAGTGCCGGGCGGCCTGCAAGAACAACTTGGAGCGTCTGCTGCTCCGCCGCTGTGAAGACCGTGCGCAGCAGCCGCTCCAAGGCGGCGGGAAACATCAGCTCCGCCTGATCGATCAGGAGCAGGAACTTTTTCCCCTGCGCCTGGCATTGCTCCAGCAGGCGGCCCAGCCAAGCCGACATGTCCGCCTGCGGCGGCTGGCCCAGCTCTTGGCAGGCAGCCCGGAGCAGCTCGTCAAAAGAGCCTGCCGGGCTGGCGAGATAGACTGTTTGATATTCAGCAGGCAGGAGATGCGCCAGCAGCAGGCAGAACAGGCTTTTGCCGCTGCCCTCCGCGCCGGTCAGGCGGACGACCGGGCTGCCGTTCTGAAGCTCGGTGTAAATCCGCCGGAGCAGCGCGGTGCGGTCCGCTTCCGGGAAAAAAACATCCGTGTCCGGCTCCCCGGCAAAGGGCGGCTTGGCAAGGCCGAAATATTCAAGGTGCATGTTCGCTCAATGTTTTCCGATAGAAGCTGCGTCCTGCAAGGATGCGGCCGGGCTGCTGACAGACGTTGCTGTCTGATTGACACCTGCGGAAGGCTGACTCTGCCGGGGACATCTGCCTGTTATTATCAGACAGGAGCGCGGTTCTGTAAACATCTTTCTCTGGCTGGAGCAGTTTTTTCTGTTGCTTTCCAAGGGAACGCGGTATCATGCCGGAACGGATGCGATGTCCCGCTTTTCCTTTGTTTCTCAACCGATATTGAGAGGTGCGCCATGCTGAAACTTGCTTCCCTGCTTCCCCTGCTGATGGTTCCTGCCGCAGTGTCCGCCGCTGACGGCAAGACGGCTGAAACCGTCTCCGTCTTGGAAGATCAGACCGCTGTGGCTGTGACCATCTACAATCAGGACTTGGCCTTGGTGCGCGACAGCCGCAGCATCACGCTTGCGCCGGGCCAGCAGACGCTCGCCTTCCGCGAGGTCAGCGCCAAGATCAGGCCGGAGACAGCCCTGCTCGCCGCGCCCAGCATTCACGTCTTGGAGCAGAATTTTGAGTATGACCTGCTCACGCCGGAATCGCTGCTTGATAAATACGTGGGCCGAACGGTCAAGCTGATCAAAACGCACCCGACCAGCGGCGAAGAGGCGGCGGAAGATGCCACAGTTCTCAGCGCGGGCAGCGGCACAGTGCTCAAGGTTGGCGACCGCATTGAGGCTGGCGTGCCGGGCCGTTTGGTCTTCCCGGATGTGCCGGAGAACCTCCGCGACCGCCCGACGCTGACCATGCTGGTAGACAGCAAGGACGGCGGCAAGCAGGACGCTGTCCTCAGCTATCTGACCGGCGGGCTGTCGTGGAAGGCGGATTATGTGGCCGAGCTGGGAACGGACGATGCCAGCATCAACCTGAGCGGCTGGGTGACGCTGAACAACCAGAGCGGCGCAAGTTATCAGAATGCCAAGCTCCAGTTAGTGGCGGGTGACGTGAACCGTGCGCCGGAGCCGATGCAGCCAAGGATGATGCGGGCGTTGGCCGCGCCGATGGCGGAAATGTCGATGGACGCAGGCATGGCCGAAGAATCCATGTTCGAGTATCATCTCTACACTCTGGGCCGCCCGACCACCATCAAGGAGAAGCAGAGCAAGCAGGTCGCCCTGCTGCAAGCGGACGGCGTGAAGGTGAAGAAAGAGTTTGTCCTGCGCGGCGCGAACTATTATTATGGCAGTCAGGCAGGCGAGCTGGGCCGCAAGATGAAGGTCGGGGTCTTCTTGGAGCTGAAGAACGCCAAGGAGAACGGCGCGGGCCAGCCCTTGCCTGCGGGCGTGATGCGGGTGTACAAGAAGGACAGCTCCGGCAGCCTGCAGTTTGTCGGTGAAGACCGCATTGATCACACCCCGGAGAACGAGACTGTCCGCCTCAAGCTCGGTGAAGCCTTTGATGTGACTGCGAACAAGAAGCAGACCGACTTCAAAAAGGCGGCGTGGAGCAGCGGCACCGCTTATGAAAGCGCCTACGAGATTGAGCTGAAGAACGCCAAGGACGAGGCCGTGACCGTGAAGGTGACTGAGCCGGTGCCCGGCGACTGGCAGATGCTCGAAGAGTCCACGCCGCACAAGAAGGAAGCCGCAAACACGGCGGCCTGGGAGATCAAGGTGGAGCCGAAGGCCAGCTCTGTGCTGACGTGGCGGGTGCGGGTGAAATATTAGGCCGCCGCTGCTTGTCAGGCGGCCAGATAGCCGCAGGCTGTGAGCAGGACGGCGGCGGCGAGCAGCAGCTTGATCAGCTTGGCGGGCATGTATTTCTGGCAGCGCGCGCCGAGATACATGCCGCAGAAGCCGCCGATGCCGAAGAGCAGGCCGAGCTGCCAGTCCGGGGCCACCGACACGCCGGGGTAAAAGCGGGCGAGCAGCTGATAGACCAGCACGCCCGCTGCGGAGGTGATGAAGGTGCCCATCAGGGCCGCGCCAGCCACGGCATGAACCGGCAGCTGGAAGAAGGTGATCATAAAGGGGGCGATGATCGCGCCGCCGCCGATGCCGTAGATGCCGCCGATAATCCCGACCAGCAGGCAGAGCAGGAATATCTTCGGCACTGAGAAGCTGTGCTGCCGCCCGGCAAAGGAGAATTCCGCCCGCTGCAAGGAGAAGCTGGAGTCAGCCACGGCGAATTCCACTGCGCCTGCCGTCGGCGCCGCCTGCTTGCGGCGGCGGAAGTCGGCCAGCAGCCTGCTGCCGACAAAGAGCAGCACCAGTCCGGCGAATAATTTGAAGGTCTTCGGATCAGGCAGATATTCCAGCCGCAGCCAAGCGCCGATCACCACGCCCGGCAAGGTGCCTATGACCACCGCTGCCGTCAGCGGCCAGACCATCCGCCGCTCGCGGGCGTACCGCCACACCCCGCTGGGAATGGCGACGATGTTGAAGAGCTGGTTGGTGCCGCTGACCGAAGGCGAGGTGTAGCCCAGCACGCTCATCTGGAAGGGCAGGAGAAGAAAAGCCCCTGACAGTCCGCCCATCGAGGCGAAGAAGGAGACGGCAAAGGCGGTCAGCGGCGGCACGAAAACCGAAGTCGTCACCCCGGAAATCGGGAAAGTGACTGTCAAAAAATCGCTCATGACTGCGGATCAGGGTTCAGGCGGCAGCGGCTTGGCCTCGTCAATGAGCATTATCGGGATATTGTCGCGAATTGCATAGACAAGGCGGCAGGCGGCGCAGACAAGGCCATCTTTGGCTGCGGTGAGCTGCACTGGCCCTTTGCACTTGGGGCAGGCGATAATGTCGAGGAGTTCCTGGCTGATCATGGTCTGTTGCAGGTTGAGTTGAGGAAGACAAGGCCGCTCTCAGTGTACCAGAAAGCGGAGCCGCTGCCAGCAGCAAAACAAAAAAGGGAAAACGGACAAATGAAGCGGCAAATACCGGTTGCGCAGGCTGTGGGCATGGTCCTGCCCCATGACATCACTGAAATCGTGCCGGGCAAGTGCAAAGGCCGGGCTTTCAAGAAAGGGCACATCATTCGCCCGGAAGACGTGGAGCGGCTGCGCTCTTTGGGCAAGGAGCATGTCTATGTGCTGGAGCTGTCGGCGGAAGAAATCCACGAGAACGAGGCCGCCTTGCTGATGGCCGCTGCTGCCGCTGGGAGCGGCACGGAATATTCCGACGATGTGCATGAGGGCAAAGTGGGCATCAAGGCCGCGCACGACGGCCTGCTGAAGATTGACAAGGAAGCCCTGCTCCGCTTCAATCTCCTCGGCGAGGTGATGTGCGCGACCTTGCACGACAACACGCCGGTGAAGCAAGGCGAGCAGGTGGCGGCCCTGCGCCTGATTCCTTTGGTCGGCGAGCGGTTACTGGTGGAGCAGGCAGCGGCAATTGCCGCCGAAGGCGCGAAGCTGGTGCGCGTGCTGCCGCTGGCGCAGGTCAAAGTCGGGCTGGTGATCACCGGCAGCGAGGTCTTTTATGGCCGGATTGAGGACAAATTTGAGGCCGTGCTGCGCGGCAAGCTGGCCGCGCTCGGTTCGGAAGTGGTTCGGGTCGGCTTTGCCCCGGACGACGCAGCCCTGATCGCGGCGGAAATCCGCCTCTGCCTGGAAGCGGGCGCGGAATTGGTCATTACTTCTGGCGGCATGTCGGTTGATCCCGACGATGTGACCCGCGCTGGCATCCGCGAGGCCGGGGCCGAGGATATCATCTATGGCACGCCGGTGCTGCCCGGCGCGATGTTCCTTTGCGGCAGAATCGGCCAGGCAGCGGTGCTCGGCCTGCCCGCCTGCGGCATGTTCCACCAGATCACGGTCTTTGATCTGGTGCTGCCGCGCATTCTCGCCGGAGAACGCCTCAGCCGCGAGGACTTCGCGGCCATGGGCCACGGCGGCCTCTGCCGCAACTGCGCCATCTGCCATTACCCGGTCTGTAATTTCGGCAAATAGCCGCTTCTTCAGGCGGCAAACAGCTCGTCCGGCACTGCGGCGGTGAAGACCTTGCTCATCCACTGCCGCAGCTGCTCCGCAGAGGCCGCCCGCACCCGCGCGCAGGTCTCCTCCGGCAGCGGCCCAAATTTTTCCTGCAAAATGAAAAATGGGCGCAAGCAAAGGCCCTCAGAAGAAAACTCAGCTGTTCAACAGATGAGATTTTTCAGCAACCATGCTTGCAGTTAATTTATTGTGCTACTGCTATAGATACCAGAACAATTTGAAGGAGCATTGCCATGCGTGAGGCGAGTGAAATGCGCTTTGACCTGCAAGTCATTTCCTCTTGGATTGAACCGGGCAGCCGCGTGCTCGATCTTGGCTGCGGGCGCGGCGACCTGCTCCTGCATTTGCAGCATGGGAAGCAGGTGCGCGGCGTGGGCATCGAGCTGGATGAGGACAAGGCGGCCTTCTGCATCAGCCAGGGTTTGTCTGTGCTGCACGGCGACTTTATCGAGGAGGTTTCCGACTACCCGGAAAACCACTTCGACTACATTGTCCTCAGTCAGACCCTACAGCAGGTTTACGATCCTGAAAAACTGCTGCAAGTGCTGCTGACAGTGGGCAGCAAAGTGATCGTCAGCTTCCCCAACTTCAGCCATTGGCGCGTGCGTCTTCAGCTGCTCCTCACAGGGGCCGCGCCGCGCAACGAGCAGTTTCCCTACGAGTGGCACAACACGCCGAACATCCGCATCATCACCCTCAAGGACTTCCGCATCTTTGTCCGCAGGATCCACGGAGTCATCCTCAGGAAAGTGGCGATCAGCAGCCACCACCACGAGACCAAGGGGGCGGTTGTCAGCCGCTTGCCCAACTGGCGCAGCACCTACGGCATCTTCATGATCGCGGGGGGAAACAGGACTGCTGGACAGGAGGGGCGCACGGAGGAGGAGGATTAATTTCCTTGGCGCAGCCTGCCGGTGAACCAGTTGACCCAGAAGGAAGTTTTCTCCAAAGCCCAGTCTTTGGGCGGCAGCGGCGGCAGGGCGGCCAGACTGCTGACTGTGGTCTGCGGATCAAGCCGCTCATAGACCCGCACCCAGAAGCAGCGGCGGTCGGGATGCACCTCGCAGAAGCCGAAGCGGCTGCCGCCGCAAGGGCCGTTCACCAGCCGTTTGGGGCAGCCTGCCTGCGGGCAGAGAAAAGCTGACCGCGCCAGCGTGCAGTCACCGCACATCCGGCAGCTGAAGAGCAGCCGTTTCACCGCCCGCTCCAGCAGAGTCAGGGCCGCTGTCCGCCGCCGCCCCTGCGCGCAGAAGCGGCAAAAATGGGCGAAGAGCCTGCCGGTCAGCAGCTGCTGGTCAAACATCAGGCGGTGGCTGAGGGCGCGGATGCGGACTGCGCCGGGCTTCCGACCTGGCTGGATCGGCCTTTCCTCCAGCCGTCCCGCTTCCCTTCGGCAGAACGTCCATGCCCCTTGGAGCGGAAAATCCACCGCCAAGTCCGGCAGCTCCGCTGCCGCATCAAAGACTTCCACCTGATCCAGCACAGTGCGGAGATCGCTGCAGCTGAGGCCGTTGCCGCCGAGATGCACGCCCTGAAAGCCCATGCGCCTGAGCCGGACGATCATGGCCGCCGCCCGCTCCAGCCGCACTTGACTGCGGCCCTGCGCCGCCTCCTGCTCCATGCGGGCCAGCAGCTCCGGCGGCAGCAGCACGCCCGGCACCTTGCCTGCGGCCATCGCCCGCGCCACCGGCAGCGAGGGGATGAAGACATTGGCCAGCACCGGCTGGCTGAGGCCGCGCCGCCGGACAAAGGTGATCAGCTCCTCGAAGCGGCCCAGCTCAAAGCCGAGCTGGCTGATGATGAAATCCGCGCCTGCCGCCGCTTTCCGCAGCAGCTGCGCGTACTGCCAGACCTGCTCGGCCTCGGTGGCCTTGAAGGGCGAAACCACGCAGCCTTTGAAGAGGCGGCGCTGCGGCTGCTCAAGACTGAGGGCGCAGCCGGGATGACGGCCTGTCTCCATGTCGCGCATCAGCTGTAGGGTCTGGATGCTGTCGAGATCGAAAACAGGCCGCGCCTGGCCGTAATAGCCCGGCTTGGGAAAATCGCCGCCCATCACCAAGAGCGAGCGCAGCCCCAGCCGCTGGTAGAGGTAGAGATGGCTGACGATCTGGCTGCGGTTTTTATCTTTGAGGGAGAAGTGAATCAGCGGCTCAATGCCGAGCTGGAGCAGCTCCGCGCCGATGGCCGCCGGAGCCAAGGCCGCGCTGCCGCCTGGATTGTCGGTGATGGACAGAGCGCTGATTCTGCCATCGGCCTTGACTTCACGGGCCAAATCCAGCAGCCGCTCCACTTTTTTGCCGCAGCAGCCTTGGCCCGGCACCAGCTCATAGGTGATGACGAATTCATGCGGACTGCCAAGGGCTGATCTGAGCATGGCTGCGCGGAGATGACGGAAAGAAGAAAATGAAGTGCTGCGGAAGAATTGCTGATGCGGGAAGACTGCGGAAAAGGCGCGGAATGAACGATGCAGGATTTTGGTGGAGCTAAGCGGGATCGAACCGCTGACCTCTTGAATGCCATTCAAGCGCTCTCCCAGCTGAGCTATAGCCCCTCCAAACGGGGGATATATTAACGCGGGCGGGACAGGCTGTCAAGAGGGAATTTGCATCCGCGATGCCGCAGCGTCGGCGGCGGTGAAAAACTGCCTGCCTCTGACCGCCCTTGGCGGAAAAGAGCTTGCATTTTCTGCCGGGGAGTTGTATCAATAACAGCTTCAACATTTCACGCCAACCCCCTGCAAGGAGAATATATCATGTCTTATCAATGTCAAATCTGCGGCAAAGGCCCAGTCACCGGCAACATCGTCAGCCATGCGCACAACAAGAGCAGACGGCGCTGGCTGCCCAACCTGCAATCTGTCCGCTCGGTCAGCTCCAGCGGCCGCACAGAGCGCATCCGGGTCTGCACCCGCTGCCTCCGCTCCGGAGCGGTGGTGAAACCGGCCTGAGCCGCGCTGGCGCAGTCTGGCTGAAGGGGGCGCGGAGAGCAGGCTTTCCGGCCCTTTTTTATTTTTGATGATCTGATTGCGGCGCAAGCCTGAGGAGGCGGCAGTGAGCGAGGAAATTCGTTTTTTGCCTTTTGACGAGGCATCCCGGCTGGTCGGGGCGATTCAGGAGGAAGAGGATGTCGAGGACCCGGACCGCCGTGTTTTCATGGTTTATTCCAAAGACGACCGCGAGCTGTGCTGGTTCGACTTTGAGGAGGTGGTCAGCGAGGTCAAGCCGGTCAAGGGCGACAAAGGCCGGGAGCAGGTGACTGAGCACATCCTGCACCGCATTCCTGACTGGGTGCTGGAGCTGTGATCTTGAGGCCGCAGCAGCGGCCTTCGGCTCTTTCCGCTGCCCCGCCGCCGACTGCGGCGGACGCTATTTTCTGTTCCCTCCCCCTGTTTTCTGCTATACTGCCAAAAACAGCCCGGCAGCCGCGCCGCCGCAGGCAGAACGCAGCCCGCACGTCTTTATGATTTTCAAAGCCTATTCCTCCATTCCCGAACGGCTTCATATCGTCATCACCGGCGAACGCGGCAGGCCCTTCTCCCTTGTCATCGAGCGTGACCGCGCCGCCGCAGTGTTCGGCGGCCTGCTCGCTCTGCTTGTCCTGCTGACCGCAGGCACCTGGCTGGGCGCGCAGTTCTTTCAGGAGCGGAACGCCTTGGAAGACACCGCAGCCAGCCAGGCCGAGGAGCTGGACCTGCTCCACGCCAATTTCGACGGCAAACTGAAGAACGAGCTGGGCATCCGGGAAAAGAAGTGGCGGCAGCTCATGGCCACGTATGAGGCGATGGTCACGCAGCTCAAGGCGGAGAAAAATGAGGCGGTCAGTCAAGCCGAAGCGCAGCTCGCCGCCCTTGTCAAATCCAGCTCGGCCAAAACCGCCGCCTTGCAGGCCGAGCTGGAGCGCGAGAAGCTGGCCAAGCGCAAGCTGCTGGAGCAGACCGCAGGCCGTCTCGACGAGCGCAGCCGGATGATCGAGACCATGATGAGCCGGATCGGCGTGGAACTCAAAGTCGGCAAAAAAAGCGGTTCCAGCGGCGGCCCCTTCCTTGCCGCCTCGTTTGACGAGAAGGCCAGCCGGAAGCTGCTGGAGCGCAGCGACCGCTACATTGAGGCCATTCAGAGGATGCCGCTGGGACGGCCTGCGCGGGGACGGATCACCAGCGGTTTCGGCAGCCGCACTGACCCCTTCAACGGTCAGCCCGCTTTCCATGCCGGAATTGACTTCCGGGGCCGCGTCGGCGATCCGATCACCGCCACCGCCGTCGGCGTGGTCAAGGAGGTCGGCTGGGACGCGGGCGGCTACGGCAACTACGTCATCATCCGGCACGGCAGCGGCTATCAGACCTTATTCGCCCACCTGAGCAAAACCTTGGTCAAAAAAGGCGGCGCGGTCAGTCAGGGCGACAAAATCGGGCTGCTCGGCAGCAGCGGCCGGTCCACCGGACCGCATCTGCATTACGAGGTTCACTACAAAGGCAAGGCGGTTGATCCGGAAAAATATCTTTCCGTCGCCGATCTTACATTCACAATGCCTATGTGACAGGCGGCGAGGAGAAAAAATATGGGCTTGTTCGGCAGCAAGGAAGAAAAAATCAGCAGCAAACCAGAACCCGCCGCCGCGCCGCTGGCGCCGCCGCCGGAGAAAAAAAACATGAGAAACGATAAAGATCCGATTGAAAGCGTGCTGGCCAAGGAAATGGTCATCAAAGGCGAGGTGGCCTTCAAGGGCAAAGCCCGCTTTGACGGCACAATCGAGGGCAACATCAGCGGCGAGTACCTGATTCTCAGCGAAACCGCCAAGGTGGTCGGCAACATCGAGGCGGCCACGCTGATCTGTCACGGCAGGGTCGAGGGCAACATCACTGCCGACATCGTCACCGTCCACGCCACCTCAGCGATTCACGGCATCCTCAAATCCGAGAGCCTGACTGTCGAGTCCGGGGCCGCGCTCGACGGCGAAGTGCACGCCAGCACGCGCAAGCAGTCCAACCCGGAACGCTCCAAAGTGCTGCTCAATCCGCCGCCGGACATGACCAAGAAGTAGCCGGAGCTGCCTGACAAAGGCTGCGCGAGGCGGAAGCGGCCCGGCAGGCCGCGCTCCGCCTTTTCTTTTGCCGCCGTCCCTGGCGGGTTCCCTTCCGCCGCAGCCTGTGGTACAGTATGCGCATGACTTCCACTTTGGAGCGTTCTCATGGCGATATTAGACAAGGTGTTCAAGGCGGCGGTTGATCTCAAGGCCTCCGACATCCACGTGCTGCCGGGCGAGCCGTTCATGGTCCGGCGTTTGGGCAAGATGATCCGGCTGAAAAGCCAGCCGCTCACCGACGCGAGCTGCCGCAAGGTGATCATGGAGATACTCACGCCGGAGCAGCAGCGCGTGCTCCGCGAGGAGATGCAGCTCGACTTCGCCCACTCGATTGAGGGGCTGGGCCGCTTCCGGGGCAGCGCGATGCTGCACAACAACGGCATGAGCTGCATCTTCCGGGTCATACCGGGCAAGATTCCCACCTTCAAGGAATTGGGCATCCCGGAAGAGGTGATGGGCCGCATTCTGGAGAACCACCAGGGCATCATCCTTGTCACCGGCGCGACCGGCCACGGCAAGACCACCACGCTGGCGGCGATGGTCGACCACATCAACAGCCACCATTCCCACCACATTCTCACGGTTGAAGACCCGATTGAGTTCATCCACCCGCTGAAAAAAGGGGCGGTGAATCAGCGCCAGCTCGGCCGCGACACCCTTGCCTACGCCAACGCCCTCAAAGGCGCCCTGCGCCAAGACCCGGACGTGATCGTCATCGGCGAGCTGCGCGATCTGGACACAATTTCGCTGGCCATTTCCGCCTCCGAGACCGGCCATTTGGTCATCGGCACGCTCTCCACCTCCAGCGCGCCGAAGACCATCGACCGGATCATCGACTCCTACCCGGCAGGCGAGCAGAACCAAGTCCGGGCGATGTTGAGCGAGTCGCTGAAGGCGGTCTTCACCCAGCGGCTCCTGCCCGGCGCGGACGGCGCGACCATGCATCTCGCGGTCGAAATCATGATCGGCAATCTGTCCATCGCCAATCTGATCAAGGACAACAAGACCTTCCAGATCCGCTCGACCATGCAGATGGGCAAGACCTCCGGCATGAAGCTGATGGACGACTCGATCATCGAACTGCTTCAGGCGGGCAAGATCACCTACCAGACCGCTTGGGCGAATGTTGACAAAAAAGAGCTGCTCAAGCCCTTCGCGCCTAAAGCTTGATCCGCTTGGTTTTCTGCCGTAATGCCCTCCTTCGCTCAACCTTTCTGGCTTCTTGTCGGCCTGCCGGTCTGCGGCGCGGCAGTTCTTTTTTTCGCACTGCGGACACGCCGCCGGAAACAGGAGCTGGCCAAGTTCGCCGCCCCGCATCTGCTGCCGCTGCTCACCGCCAACGTCTCGCAGGCCCGGCGGCGGCTGAAGCAGGCCCTTTTCGTGCTGGGGCTGGCCTGCCTCTGCGCCGCCCTTGCCCGGCCTCAGTGGGGCAGCCGCTGGGTCGAGCTGCGGCGCAAAGGCGTTGACCTGCTCATCGCTGTTGACGTGTCCAAATCCATGCTCGCTCCGGACATGAAGCCCAGCCGCCTTGAGCGGGCCAAACTGGCTGTGCGCGATTTCACCGCCAGACTGGAAGGCGGCGACCGGATCGGCCTGATGCCCTTCGCGGGCACCGCCTTCCTCCGTTTTCCGCTGACCACGGATTACGATGCCTTCAACACCGCCCTTGACTCCCTGAGCACAGAAACAGTTCCTAATGGCGGCACCAGTATCGGCCAAGTCATTGAGGACGCAGTCCGGTTTCTGGCAGGCGAGAGCAATCACAAAATTCTCATCCTGCTCACCGACGGCGAGGATTTGGACAAGAACGCGTTGCCAGCGGCGGCTCTTGCGGCGCGGGAAAAAATGCTTATTTACACGGTGGGAGTCGGCACGCCGCAGGGCGAGCTGATTCCGCTGCCGACCGGCGGTTTTGTTCAAGATGCGAGCGGGGCTTTTGTCACCTCACGGCTGGACGAGCAGACCCTGACCGCCGTGGCCGAAGCGACCGGCGGCAGCTACACGCCGCTGGGCAGCATGGGCGAGGGTTTGGACAGCGTTTATGAGCGCAAGCTGGCCTTGCTGCCCAAGAACGAGCAGGCTCCGCGCAAAAAGAGACTGCCGGTGGAACGTTTTCAATGGCCGCTGGCAGCGGCGGTGCTGCTCTTCAGCGCGGATTTTCTGCTTATAGGCCGCCGCCGCAGGCTGCGCCTGCCCCTGATTTTCACTGCCGGACGGCGGAAGAAAAAACAGCAGGAGGCAGCGGCTGCGCTGCTGCTCTGCCTTTTCGCCGCCTTGCCTGCGCGGGCTGATCAAGGCGGCGACCTTTACCGGTCAGGCAGGCACGCTGAGGCGGCGGCATGGTATCAGCAGGAGCTGGCCAAGGACAGCGGCAATCCTGTGCTGCATTTCAACTTGGGTGCCAGCCTCCATCAGCAGGGACGGCATGACGAGGCGGCGGCGGCCTTCACCAAGGCGTTGCGCAGCGACGATGTGGAGCTGCAAGGCAAGAGCTATTTCAATCGCGGCCTCAGTCTGCATCATGCGGGCGCGAAAGAGGAGCAGGCAGGCGCGCTGCCGCAGGCGGTCGAGCGGCTGAAGCAGTCCGAGCAGTCGTTCGCCGCTGCCGCCAGATTGCTGCCGGATGCCGCGAAAAAGGAGAAAGCGGCCCGCAGCCAGCGCATCGTCAAGGCCAAACGGGAGCAATTGGAGAAGCGGCTTCAGGAGCAGAAGCAGCAGAAACCGGACAGCGGCGGCGAAGAGCGGCAGCAAAAAGAACAAAATCAAGACGGCAGCGGAGACAAAAAGCCGCCGTCCTCTGGCGATGGAAAAGAGCAGCAGAACAAGCCGGACAACAAACAGCAGGAAGGCCAGCCGCCAGACGCGCCGCAGCCAGACGCAGGTGACAAAAAGACCGATGGCCAAGCTGGCAAGAAGCAGCCGCAGGTGCCGTCAGAACAAGGCGGGACTGCGCCGCCGCCTGCCGGGGAGCAGAACAGCAAGGAGGAGAGAATCATGGGCGGAATGACTCAGGAGGAGGCGCGCATTTTGCTCGACAGCCTCAAGGGCGAGCAGGGCGAACTGAATTTCATCCCGCAGGAGGCTGCCGATCCGACCGGCGGAAGGGATTGGTGAGGGCCTCGGCCAGCGCAGCGGCGCGGCTTTGCCTGCTCTGCTGCCTGTTCTGCTGGACAGCGGCGGTTTGGGCGGCGGAGATTGAGGTCACGGCGGAACTCCTCCCGGCAGCATTTGCCGTGGATCAGGAGGCGGAGCTGCGGATCACTGTCACCGGCAGCAGTTCCGCCGAGCCGGAGCTGCCCGCCGCTGCGGGGCTGCGTTTCCATTTTTTAGGCCAAAGCAGTCAGACCACTTGGATCAACAGTGTCAGATCGACCTCCGTGACCTTCAGCTTTGCCGTGCAGGCGGACCAGCCGGGCGAGCACACCATCGGCCCGGTCAAGGTCACGGCGGACGGCGTGACCAGAAGCACTCAGCCGCTGCGCTGCACAGTCGGCCCGGCGCAGGGCGGCGGTGCGGCGCAACAGGCGGACGAGGACATCGGCTTCCTGCGGATTCTGCCGGAGCAGGAACGCTTCTACGCCGGACAGTTAGTGCCGTTCACAGTCAAAGCCTATTTCCGGCCCGGCAGACGGCTGCATCTCAAAACAGATCCCCAGCTGACCGGAGAGAATTTTCTGCTGCACAGTTTGGACAAGGAGCCGACGCAGCAGCAGGAGGCGCATGAGGGCGAACTGTTCATCGTCCTCACCTGGCAGGGCGCGCTGTCAGCGGTCAAAGACGGGCCTGCCGCGCTGTCGGCGCAGGTCGAGGCCGATCTGCTGGTGCCGGAGCCTCGTTCCGGCGGCAGCCTGTTTGACGATCCTTTTTTCGGCAATTTTTTTGACCGCCACACCCGCCGGGAGATGAAATTCACCAGCCCGGAGCAGGCTGTGACCGTGCTGCCCCTGCCGTTGAAGAACCGGCCCGCCGATTTCAAAGGCGCGGTCGGCCTCTTCAGTCTGGCGGTGGCGGCCTCGCCCGCCGAGGTGCGGCTGGGCGATCCGGTCACGCTGAAAATGAAGATCGCGGGCAAGGGCAACTTTGACCGGGTGCAGACTCCGGATCTGAGCGACAGCGCGGGTTGGAAAGTCTATCCGGCCTCGGCCCGCCTGCGCGAGCTGCCCGGCGGCAAGGGCGAGAAGAGCTTTGAGCAGGCGGTTGTGCCGGTCAGCCCCGGACTGACCGCTGTGCCGCCGCTGCGTTTCTCCTTTTTCGATCCGGCTGCCGGGGATTACGTCACCCTGACCAGCGAGCCGGTGCCTTTGCGCCTTCAGCAGGCTGACAAGCCGAACGAGCTGCCGCCGCCCGTCCAGCCCCCGCCGCTGAAGCGGAAATCCCCTGCCGCGCCAAAGCTGAACAAGCACGTGGTGCTGGCCGACGAGCTGGTTTGGCAGATTGAGCCGCTCTACAGCCGGAGCTGGTTTCGGCTGCTGCTGGCCGGAGCAGGCGGCTGTCTGGCTGCCGGGCTGCTGCTCGACCTGCGCCGTCGGCATGAGGAGAGCTGTCCCGGCCTTGTCCTTCGCAGGCAGGCGGAACGGCGGCTGGCCCGGCTTTTCCGGGAGATGCGGCAAGCCGCCGCCGCGTCGGAGCAGGAGCGGTTCCGCCGGAGCTGCCAAGAGGCGGTGCGGGTCTGGGCGGGCGCGGCTTGGGGACGTGCGCCGGAAGCGATAACCGCCGCTGATTTACAGGAGCGGCTGCCTGCGGACTCGCCCCTGCTGGCGCTTTTCGCCCGGCTGGAGCGAAGCGGCTACGCTGGCGAGCCGCTGGATCGGGCCGAGATAGAAGCCATGCTGCGCACCGCCCGGCAGGAGCTGGCCAAGCTGGCATGAGATATTTTCAGCGCATTCTTGCGGGAGCGGCTTTGGCCCTGCTGCTGGCCGGGCCTGCCGCTGCTCATCTGAGTCAGGCTGCTCCGGCGCAGGAGAGTTCCGCCGAGCAGCTGGCCAATCTCGCGGAACACCACGCCGCTGCCGGAGAGACCGGGCTGGCCGTGCTGCATTATGAGCGCGCCCTGCTGCTGGCTCCCGGACGAGCGGAGCTGCGGGCCGGTCTGCGTCAGCTCCGCCACGACAAGGGCCTGCTGCGCAACCAGCCGCTGCCGGAGCGGCTGGCCGGGCTGCTGGGTGCGGATCAGTGGCTGCTGCTCTCCGGCGCGGCCTTCGCCCTCCTCAGCCTGACCACGCTGGCTGCCGGACTGCTGGGCCGGAAACGCCTGCCGTGGGCCTGCCGCTGCAACGCCGCCCTGCTTGCCGCCGCGCTGCTGCCGCTGCCTGCGGCTTGGCTGCGCTATCAGCACTGGCAGGACGGGGTCGTGCTGGCTGAGGCCAGTCTGCTGCTCTCCCCATTTGCCGGGGCAGAGCCGGTCGGCAATGTCAAAGAGGGCGAGCTGGTCCGCCCGGCCAAGGAGCATGGCGGCTATGTGCTGGTGCAGGCCGAGAGCGGCGGACGCGGCTGGCTGAAGCAGGACGGTTTCCAGCAGATCACCGGGCCAGTAGCTGCAAAGCCGCCTGCGCCGTCTCCTCCACGCTGACCAATTCCATGCAGCGGAGATGCCCCTGCGGGCAATGGGTTTTCAGGCAGGGGCTGCACGGCAGCGGGTGGCGGATGACCGCCGCCCGCTGGGAGAACGGGCCGGTGGCGATGTGGTCGGTGGAGCCGAAGACCGCTGCCAAGGGCGTGTTCAGGGCGGCGGCCACGTGCATCAGGCCGGAGTCGTTGGTGACAAAGACATCGCAGCGGGCGATGCAGGCCGCCGCTTCGGCCAGCGAGGTTCTGCCTGTCAGATCCAGTGCCTGCCCCTGCACGGCGGCAGATATCTCCGCCGCCGCCGCCTGATCGGCCTTGGTGCCGAAGACCACGATCAGCCCGCCTGTCGCCGCCGCCAGCCGGGCGGCCAGCTCGGCGTATTTCGCGCTGGGCCAGCGTTTGGCCGGGCCGTAGGCCGCGCCCGGATTGAGGCCGATGACCGGTCTCGGCCTGCCGCCGCCCTGTCCCAGCAGCTTCGCCGCTGTCCCCGCCGCCGCCGGACTGAGAAACAGCTCCAGCTTGTCCGGGCCGCGCCGCAGCCCCAATCCTGCCAGCATTTCCTGATAATATGCAACCTGATGCCTGCTGCCGATGTCCGGGGCTTTCCGCACGCCGTGCGTCAGCAGCAGGCCCCGTCCGTCAGTGGTGTAGCCCGCCCGCGCCGGAATGCGCGCCAGCCAGGTGATCAGCGCGGCTTCAAAGGCGTTTTGCAGGAGAATGGCAAGATCAAAATGCTCCGCCCCCAGCTCGGCGGCAAGACGGAGCCTGCCCCGCAGCCCGCGATGCCGCCCTTGTTTGTCATAGAGAACGATGCGGTCAAGATGCGGGCAGGCGGCGAAGACATCCGCCACCCACGGCAGGGCCAGCAGGGTGATGCGGGCTTCAGGAAAGTTTCTGCGGATGGTGCGCAGCGCGGGCGTGGTCATCACCGCGTCGCCGATCCAGTTGGTGGAGCGGACGAGGACATTGCGAGGGGCGCAGGGAAACATGAGTTCTTCCGTGTATTAAAAAAATGGCGCAGGAGCCTGCATGTACCAGCCCGGCATGTGACACCATGCTGTCACATGCCGGGCCGTCGCTGGCTTGCGTCAGATCGCCTCCAGCGTCACGGTCACTTCCACCTGCCGTTCATCGCGGAGCAGGGTCAGGGAAACAGCCGTCCGCCGCTCAGAGCACCGCCGCCACCGTGTTGCTCGGCCCGCTTTCGCCCGCCTTGTTGACCGCAATCACGCGGTACTCCCACTCTTTGCCGCGCTCCTGACTGTTGAGGGTGATTTCAGCTTCCAAGGCTGTGCCGACCATCGCCCATTCGCCGCCCGCAGCTTTGCGCCGCTCGACCCGGTAAAAGGCCGCCTTGCCGCCGTCCGGGGATTTCTTCCAGTCCAAAGTCAGCCAGCCCGGCCCTTCTTTGGCTGCCTCAAAGGAGCGCGGCTGGCCCGGAGCTTGCAGCGGGGTCGGCTCCGCCCTGCCGCTCCAGCCCAAAGCGGCCAGTTTGGCATCATTGCCGCTCACCGCGTCTTCCGCATAGCTGAGAACGCTTTTTGCCGCCGAAACCATCTCATCAATCCCGCCCTGCTTGGCCTCGGTGGCCTGTTGAGCTGCGGCTTGAGTTGCAACTTGGCTGTCTTCCAGAGCGGTCACGTTGTCCAAGAAGGCTTGCAGCTGCGCCGGGGTGAACGGCGGATTGGGAAAGTCGGGGTTGCCAGTCAAACCGGCGATAATATTCTGCACCAACGTCCTGATGTCCGCTTCTCGCTTGGGAAAACGTGCCATGATTGCCTCCTGCGCTGTTTTTGCTGGATGTATTTCAAGCTGCAACGCCGTGTTTGCAGCCGCAAATGCCTTTGGGAATGCTTGCAGTGCCGTGCTTCACACTTGCTCCGGCTCGCGGAACACTTGAAATGTCACGTTGAATGCGTTCCGAAAGGCTCGGCAAGCGTGACATGCCGCGCCGCATGTTTGCTTTGCCTCACGGAAAGCGTGACACGTCACGTTGCAAGCGTGAAATGCCGCATGTGACGTGTGCCCTGCGCCGGGGAAAGCGTTCCGCGCCATAAGTGAAGCGTGACGTGCCGCATGGAATGCTTTCTCCACCGCGCAGGAAGCAGCACAGGGCGCATTATCAACATGCCATGCCGCATGACAGGCTGCGCCTGCGCTGCGGCAAGTTTGCAGCGAGGGGTTTGCGCCCGTCTTTATAACTGCGCAGCATGAGCGTGAAACTGCCTGAACACGCATGGTAAAAAGCGTGGCGTTTTTTGTCAACAGGAAAGATGGGCGGAACAGGAGGCGACCTTGGATTATTTTCCAACCGGGCGAAGTATTTTCTTGACAAGTACCACGGGGGGGGGTAACATCTCACCTTAATCTAACGAATTTTACGCTCATAAAAGTTCAACGAGGAGCAAGCCATGAAGCTGACGAAAAGAGTGATGATAGTCCCGGTTGCCAGCTTATTGCTGCTGAGTGGGTGTGCCAAACCTTCTGCCTATAAAGACCCAATCAGCAAGTTTCAGACGGCAACGGCTGTTGTCACTGAAGGCACCAGAAATGAATATTATGCTGTCAACAAGAGGGAGCGCGATGCCCTTATTGACAGACACATTGCGGAAGGAAAAAAGATTGACCTTCTGCTCCTGAATGAGACCCGCCTCATAGAGGATAATGATTTTTCCGCCCGCATGGATGCGCTGTATGCTTTGAAAAAACACGGTGAGCTGCTCTTTAAACTGGCAAACAGTGCTGCGCCCGATGAAGCTAAACAAGCTGTGAACTCACTTGATGATGCGCTGCTGAAGCTGTCATCTTCTCTTAAACAAGCACCTTCCAGCGATTTTAAAACAAAAGCCGGAGCCTTTGCAACTATTGCCGGTGAAGTGACCAATCTTGTGCTGAATGCCAAGGTTGAAGAAGCACTGAAAAAAGCAATCCTTCTGTCCGAGAAGGATGTGTCGTCATTAATAGCATTACTCAAAGATGATATGGCTGCAATCCGCGCACGCCAGAAGTCCACGCTGTCTCAGGCCCGTGTGCTGGCAACGGATGAATACAATCAAGAGCTGAAGAAGACTGATAAGGAGGGGAAGCCTGCTTATGATCCAAATAAGCTGAAAGCGGCTGCGGAAAAAATAAAAGAAGCTGAAGACGTTTGGGAGAACTTAGCGTTTTTGCCAGGGCCTGGTTTCAAGGAGATGAACGACGCGCACCAGAAATTAGTCAGCTATGCCAAAAAAGATCGCAAATCTCCTGAAGATTTAGCTGAACTTGTGGCGGCAATGGAGGCATTCTCGGAACAAGCGAAGATAATCGCTGATGCAATCAAAGATATTCAGCAGTAAAAGGAGGTTCAAATCATGTCTGATGTAATCACCCAGCAAGACGCTATTCGGATCACGGGCACGATAATCGCCAAATTGGATGAGCTTCGTTCCAGTGTTGATAGTGGCACCGCTGAAAGGAAGCAGTTGGATGTCACTCGTGATGCTCTTGATGCCTGTCAACGCAAAATAGTTGAGGGCATAATAGATGCCAATACTGAAAAGTTCAAAAGTCATGCAGCATCGCTGCAAGAAATCAACGATGAACTGCTCACGACGATTGGCGATGTGACCAAGATTGCTGAGACATTGCAGAATCTGGTCAAATTTGTTGAGGTGGTTGGCGAGATTGCCAGCCTCGTTTCCAGCGTGGCGGCTCCTTCCCCTGCTCCTCTTTTTGCTGCCGCCATGAAGGCAAAATCGGCTGCATCTTCAGCGAAATTTGCGTATATTAAAGCAGGAACAGATGAAATGCCGACAGAATTTTTCACCGAGGATAAAACATCCCTTCTCCCTGTTGAGGAGGTTCTGCACGGAGTTGAACTGACACCAGAGAAGCTGATTATTACTGTTGCAACCGGAGGCTGCACAGGGGAAGACAGCTTCTATGTTGATGTCAACAAAGGGTTCACAGGCCAGCCGCCATACTTGGTGACTGTCTATCGAATTAAGTCTGACAACTGCAAAGGTGCCTTTGAACCAATGCAGGTTGCTTTTTCACGAGAGAAACTGGGATTGGACGGCCTTGTTGAGTTCGTTCTCCGCAACAAGATAGGCAACACATCCCAGCATCGGCTGGATATATAACTATCACCACAAGAGGGCTGCATGAAAACAAACACTGCTTGCTTGAATCTGATTGACGCTGACCTTGACAACGCAGGCGGCAACACCACGCTGCATGTCCTCGCCTGCGCCCCCACATTGGGCTGGCGGGATGTTTCGCTGTCCAGCATGGTGTACGCCCTGCCGCCGGTGGACGGCATCCAAGTGTCCGTCATGCCGCCGGTCGATGGCATCCAAGATTTCATTCTGCATGGCCAAGCCCCTTCGCCTTCCTGCTCTGTCGCCACCGCCATTGAAACCTTCCAGCTTTCTGCTCCGGTTCCTCAAGCAGAGTGGCTGCAAGGCATTCGGATCAGCACCAGATGCGGCGAATCCTTGCAATCCTTGCTGACCATCAGAACGCCGACACTGAAACAGAAACCCATTGGCGATGATTTTATCACTATTGAGTCTGCTGGCCTGAAAGGCGACAAGCTGATCATTGACGTGCGCTACGGCGGGGGCTGCGCACCTCATACATTCCAACTGGACTGGGATGGCATGTTCCTTAAATCAAAGCCAATGCAGGTTGTGCTACGTCTGTCCCACAATGCCAACGACGATCCCTGCAAGGCCATACTCAGTGAGCGGCTCCAGTTTGACCTGTCAGCGATCATTAAAAATCCAAGCCAATACGTTCTGCGCGTCACCAGCGGACTGACTGAAGTTGTCGCGCATCGCCCCTGATCCTTTCTTTGCCCAGCAAGAGCAAAGCTGATTTAAGGGCGGGGGCAATACCCCTGCCCTTTGCTGTCTAAAGTAGCCTACTGCGAACCGCTTGACTATTTCCTTACCGTCTTG
The DNA here is from genome assembly GCF_048287365.2 of Candidatus Electronema sp. JC. Lineage (NCBI taxonomy): Bacteria > Pseudomonadati > Thermodesulfobacteriota > Desulfobulbia > Desulfobulbales > Desulfobulbaceae > Candidatus Electronema > Candidatus Electronema sp. JC. The sequence goes on from NZ_JBLWEM020000061.1 coordinate 34,352, forward strand.
CTCATCGCTTGGTTCAGCGGCATCCAGTGGGTGCTTATGTGCTGGGTGATGGCAAAGGCGGGGAAGTGAAAGTGAAAGGCAGCCTTCTCCAAGAAGAAGATGCAGGACGAAAAACCTTTGCCTCTGCGACCAGCCATGCTACAATGGAGGCATGACCGCCGCAGGTTGGGATCCGCAAGGCAAAGCCAACCTGCCTTGTGTCAGGGTTCGTTCCTCACTCCGATCTGCGTTCTGTGCCGACAGCCACTATGGAAATCCTTGAACTCACAACCACCGTCAACGCTTCAGGCCGCATCTGCCTCGACATTCCCACCCGGCTTGCTCCGGGAGAGGTGCAGGTTGTGCTGGTGCTGAATCCTACGGCTATCCCTCGCCAGCAGTATGATTTCTCTGATCTGGCCGGGCGGCTGACATGGAAAGGCGATGCGGCGGCAATGCAGAGGAGCCTGCGGGATGAGTGGTGAACGCTGTCTGTTAGACACCAACGCCATAGTTGCCCTGCTGCAAGGCGATGTCCGGCTTATCCAACTCCTCCGGCAGGCTGAATGGATTGGCATTTCAGTGATCAGCCGGATTGAGTTCCTTGCCTTCTCCGGCCTGACCGAAGCAGACCACCAGCTTTTTCAGCACTTCCTTCAGCGCGTGGAGGTGCTTGGCCTTGCTGCCGAGGATGCGGCCTTGATTGAGAAGATCATCGCAGTGCGTCAACAGCATCGCTTGAAACTGCCAGATGCGGTCATTGCGGCAATGGCGATGCAGAAGGGTGCGGCTTTAGTCACGGCTGACCGTGAATTTGCAAAGATAACTGCTTTAACCGTTATCAACTGGAATGACAGGGATTCAGTTGTTCACTGAGATGCTGCCCAGTTTTCAAGGCGAAGCCCTTGCACTCGGATGAACTCTTTGAGATTGTTCGTCACCAGAATCAGGCCCAGCGATCTGGCATGACCGGCGATCATCATGTCATACGGGCCAATGGGCTGACCAGCGCGGCGCAGCTCTGCCCGCACCTGACCGAAATGACTGGCGGCCCTGTTATCGAACGGCAGCACCTCAAGCCGCGCGGCCATCGCTTCCATATCCGCAAGATTGCGCTCCGGCTGCTGCGAGCATTCCGCGCCGTAGATCAGCTCGCCAAGCGTTACCGAGGAAATGCACATCTGCCCCTGATGCTGCTTGAAATGCTGCCTGACCTGCTCTGGGCGATTCTTCATGGTGTAAATCACCATGTTGGTGTCAAGCATGTATTTCAGCATCACAGCATCTCCCGCTCCTGATCCTCCGGCTGCTCGCGCTGCTCCATAAAATCGCTGGAGCAGCCCTGCGCGTCAAACCAATCATCCCACGACTGATCAGCCGGAGCGATAATCAGTCTGCCGCCGACAGCGATGATTTCCACTTCTTTGATGGAATCAGGAAAAGCAACAGCTTTCGGCAGACGGACAGCCTGACTTCTGTTGCTGGTGAAGATTTTGGTGCGGGCGCAAATCATTAGACTTCCTCCTTGTGAGCATTGCGGGTTCAGCTTCACTTTGCAGTATAGCGCATGATAGGGATATGTCAACTGGATATGCCTCCGCACCCCATCCAGTGGGTGCTCGTATGCTGGGTTATGGCCAAGGCGGGGAAGTGACTGTCCCTTTCGCATTCGCACCCCATTCCTCACGTTCGGCTTGCCTTGTAATCAAAAATTGCATACAGTGAATGTATGCCCTGCAAAGTCCTCGTCAAAAAGAGCGTCCTGAAGAACATCGCCAAGCTGGCAGTGCTGATTGACGACCTGAAAGACGGCGGCCCTGTGGCGCACCGCTGGCCGAACTACAGCAAGCTCTCCGAAGACAGATACCACTGCCACCTTGCCCGCAAATGGGTGGCCTGCTGGCGCATGGAAGAAGGAACCATAGAGATTGAGGTGTATTATGCAGGCTCTCGTGAAAACGCCCCGTACTGACATCCGCATCCAAGGAGAGATTCCGCCCCGCCTGCTTGACGTGCTGCGGAGCGAATACGGCAGCAGGCTGAAACTCTCGGAAGATGATGATGAATGCGTCGAGGTGACGGAAACCAAATGGTACAAGGAAACGAAAGCCGCCGCCTCTCCCGGCGATGTCATGCGCATCTACCGGGAGAATCAGCAAATGACGCAGGCCCAGCTTGGCGAACGGCTGGGCGGTGTTCCAAGGCAGCTTGTCTCCAATATGGAGCGCGGCAGGCGGGCGATAAGTCTGGCGACGGCCAAGAAACTCGCTGTCATCTTCGATGTTCCGGTTGCCCGCTTTCTTGATCTGAGGACAGACAACTGAGCGGCAAACGGTTTTTCCTCAGTCATAGCCGGTTCAGCGGCATCCAGCAGGTGCTTATATTTTCCGTAATCCATCAATGGAGTCAGGGCGTTCATTCCTGTGACAGAACGCACCCTTTTCTTGAAGAAGCTGCGCATCCTTCCGTAGAAACTGACCGTTCTGTCCAGCGTGATCTCCTCCCAGACCGCATTTGGAATAGCTGCATCATCAAACAGCACATGCAGCAGCTCAAGCTGATCAAGCACAGCCAGCGAAAAGATTGCTCCAGAGTCGGCAATGACCAGTCCATTCTTCTTACTGGAGCTTGCCGATGTCATCCATCACCTCATCCGCTGTCAAGTTCGACACTGGAACATTGTCTTCCGCCAGCGCAGTCTCAAAATGCAACCGTGAGAGTCCGGCAATCTGCGCTGCCTTGCCAACAGTGAGCTTCTGCGCTTTGTAGAGCTGAACCGCCAAGGCGAGCTTGATGCGCTGGACAAGCTGATTCTCGGTCTCATTCAAGGCAAGCAGAATGTCGGCAGGAAAGTCCAAAGATATTCGTTGCGTGTTCATGATGGTGTCATAGAGAAGAGATCAGATCGAACTGCCTAGTGCAGCGGTCGGCCAGACCGTCGGCCCCCGGAAATTTGTTCATACTGTCACATCGCCTCCAGCGTCACAGTCACTTCCACCTGCCGTTCATCGCGGAGCAGGGTCAGCGTGACGGCCTCTCCGGCCTGATGTTTCTCCAGCTCGTCGCGGAGCTGGTTCCAGTCAGTCACTGGCCTGCCGTTGACCGCGACGATGAGGTCGCCGAGGATCAGGCCGCCGCGCACCTGGCTGGTGCCGCGCAGGCCCGCTTTCTCCGCCGAGGAGCCTGGCTCGGCCTTGAGCACCAGCACCCCCTCCAAGCCCAGCTCCTCGACCACCCGCTGATTGACAACGCTGATGCCGAGGCCGGGCCGCACCAGCCTGCCGTGACGGATGATCTGCGGCACCACGCGGTTGACCTCGTGGACAGGCACGGCGAAACCCACCCCGGAGCTGCCGCCGGACGGGCTGTAAATGGCCGTGTTCACGCCGATCAGCCGGGCCGCGCTGTCCAAGAGCGGGCCGCCGGAATTGCCGGGATTGATGGCCGCGTCGGTCTGAATGACGTTGTGGATGGTGCGGTTGGTCACGGATTTGATCTCCCGGCCTAAGGCGCTGACCACGCCGGTGGTCAGGGTCTGATCAAGGCCGAAGGGATTGCCGATGGCGAAGACCTTCTGGCCGACCTGCAAGTTCTCGGACTCGCCGACCATGATCGGACGCAGCTTCTCCGCAGGCGCGGCGATTTGCAGCACGGCCAGATCGCGGTCAGGGGCCGCGCCGATCAAGGCCGCCTTCCACGTCGAATGATCAGCCAGCGTGACCTCAATTCGGCTGGCATCGGAGATCACGTGGTAGTTGGTGACAATCCGGCCCTGCTGGTCCCAGATGAAGCCGGACCCGGTGCCCTGCGGGATCTCGTAGATGTTGAGGCTGAACAGACCGCGCCGCACCTCAATGGAGGTGATGAAGACCACCGAAGGCGAGGCGGTCTTGAAAACCTCGATGGTGTTTTGTTCGTCCGCGCCAAGATCGCTCCTCGGCGTGACCGGGCGGGATTCGGCGGTGCGATCAAGCCGCCCGACCTCGGCGGGACGGAAGGTGTGCCAAGCCAGATACAGGACGGCCAAGGCCAGCAGCAGGCCGACCGGGCCTCGGCCAGCTCGGCCATCAGTGCCGCGTAAAAAGCGCATGATCGATCAGAGATGAAGCAGGTATTTGGCCACCGAGAAATACAGAGTGATGCCGAGCACGTCGATGGAGGTGGTGATGAACGGGCCAGTGGCGATGGCCGCATCCACCTGAAAGCGTTTGAGCAGGATGGGCACGGCAGTGCCGAGGCTGGCGGCCATGATCATGACTGCGCAGACCGAGATGCCGACCACTGCGCCGAGATAGGCCGGGCTGCTGTACTGAAAGGAGGCGGCGAGGCCGAGCAGCGTGCCGAAGAGCAGGCCGAGCACCACGCCGACCACGCCCTCGCGGCCCACGATCTGGGCGAACTGGGCCATGCTCACCCGGCCTGTGGCCATGCCCCGGACAATGATCGTGCTGGACTGAGTGGCGATGTTGCCGCCCATGCCCGCGATGATCGGCATGAAGGAGGCCAGCGCCAGCACCTGCTGCAATTCTTTGCCAAAGCTGTTGATGATGAACATCGCCGCCACGCCGCCGATCCACGAAGCGAAGAGCCACGGGGCGCGGAGCATGATCTTCTGGTGCAGGGGCTTGAGCAGGATTTCATTGTCCTTGCCCGCGCCTGCCATTTGCAGGAAGTCCTCGGTGGCCTCCTCGCGGATGACATCAATCACGTCGTCCACGGTGACAATACCCACCAGCTTGTACGAGGCATCTACAACCGGAACAGCGAGCAGGTTGTATTGCGAGACCATGTGCGCCACCTCGCTCTGGCTGGTGTCGGTGGTCACGGAGATCACGCTGGCGTTCATGATGTTCTTGAGCTGGCGGTGGGCGGGATGCAGAAGCAGCTCGCGCAGGGAAAGCACGCCAGCCAGCTGGCCGTCGCCGTAGGTGATGTAGAGGTAGAAGACCATCTCCTTGTCCTCGCTCCGCTTCTGCACCCGCCGGATTGCCTCCTCCACGGTCAGCTCCTCGTCCAGATACATGAAGTCCGGCGACATGATCCCGCCTGCGGTGGAGGGGTCGTACTTGAGCAGCTCCTCCACCTCGTCGCGGTCGTCGCCCTTCATGCAGGTCTGGACAGCGGCGGCCAGCTCGTCCGGGATCGCCTCCAGCAGGTCTGCCGCGTCGTCCGGGGCCATTTTCCCGACCACCTCGGCCAGATAGACCGGGGTGAGATCCGCCACCAGCTCCAACAGGATGGAGTCGTCCAGCTCGCTGAAGAACTCGGCCACCAGCTCGGTGCCCGCGATGATCTCGAAGATGAACTTGCGCTCCGCCGGAGTCAGCGAGCGGAAGACCCAGGCCAGATCCGCCGGGTGGGTCTTCAGCACCAGCCGGAGGATGTTTTCTGTCGCGCTCCGGCGGTGCAGGCGGCGCAGGGTGTCCAAGAGCACCTTGCCCTCAAAGCCGATCATTTCGCGTTTCGCTGTTTTTTCCATATCCCTCGCCCTTTTTCCGGCGCGCCGCGCCCCGGCCTTTACTCAGACATTGAAACGGAACAAGATGCAGTCGCCGTCTTTGACCACATAATCTTTGCCCTCCGAGCGCAGCAGGCCCTTGTCGCGGGCCGCCGCTTCGGAGCCGCAGGCCACGTAGTCGTCATAAGCGATCACTTCCGCCCGGATGAAGCCGCGCTCGAAATCAGTATGAATTTTGCCCGCCGCGCCGGGAGCGGCAGTGCCTTTGGTGATCGTCCACGCCCGTGTCTCCTTCTCGCCCACCGTGAAGTAGGTGATCAGGCCAAGCAGCTCATAACCGGCGCGGATCAGGCGGTGCAGGCCCGGCTCCTCCAAGCCCATGTCGGCAAGGAATTCCTTCTGTTCTGCCGCATCTAACTGGCTCAGTTCCTGTTCAATCGCCCCGGCGATCATAATCACCGAAGCCCCTTCCTGCGCCGCCAAAGCCTTCAGCTTCTCCACGTGCGCATTGCCTGCGGCGATGTCCGCCTCGCTGACATTGGCCACGTAGAGCACCGGCTTGGCGGTGAGCAGGCAGAGTTCCCGCAGCAACTCCTGCTGCGGCTCGCTTCCCGCTGCGACAGTGCGGGCAGGCAGGCCCTTGTCCAACGCGGCCTGGAGCTGCTCAAGGAACGCTGCTTCCTCGATAAACTTCCTGTCGCCGGACTTGGCCTGGCTCTGCGTCTTCTTCAGCCGCTTGCTCACGCTGTCCAGATCGGCCAGCACTAATTCCATCGAGATCACTTCCACGTCACGGATCGGATCCACCGAGCCGTCCACATGGACGATGTTCTCGTCCTCAAAGCAGCGGACGACATGCAGCACTGCGTCCACCTGCCGGATATGGCCGAGAAACTGATTGCCCAGCCCTTCGCCCTGCGAGGCTCCCTTGACCAGCCCGGCGATATCGACGAACTCCATCTGCGCGGGCACGGTCTTGCGCGTCTTGGCCAAGGCGGAGAGGATGTCCAACCGCTTGTCCGGCACCGGCACCACGCCGACGTTCGGCTCGATGGTGCAGAAAGGATAATTTTCCGCCGCGATGGCCGCTGCGGTCAAGGCATTGAAGATAGTCGATTTTCCCACGTTGGGCAGGCCGACAATGCCGCACTGAAAACCCATGATCGCCTCATTCTGAATGATTCTTGCTGCAACCTTTGCTGTCAGGAAGAATAAAACATGTCCGGCGGTTTTACGGAAGCACTTTCTGCGGAAAAGGGGCGGACGGGACTGCCCGGCGCAGCTTGGCAGGCCGATGGAGCGGCGGCGGCGGATTTCAGGATTAAAAGGCATGGTTGCATAGCACGGTGCAGGGACACGGCAATGCACTTATGCAAGGTTCGTCTATGCACTTATGCGAGGTTCATCTATGTGCTTATGCGAGACCCATCTATGTACATAGTTCTGATTCCCCCATGTGCATAGATGAAAAAGTTTCATGCACGGTTGCCGGGTTTCCTGCCGTGGCATGTAGGGGCGAAAAATTTTTCGCCCCTACCGTTCCTTGTTTTCCAAAATGGTGCCGGTGAGAATAGCACCATCTAAGTCCGCTCCCTCAAAATTGGCCCCTTCAAGATTTGCGTCTTGCAAATTAGCCAAACGAAGGTTTGCATACTTGAGATTCGCTTTTTTAAGGCTTGCACGTTGCAAATTGGCTCTCCAGATATCCGCATTTTCAAGATTTACTCCGTTCAAATTTGCATGTATAAGAATCGAATAAGCTAACTGTGTATCTTTAAAAGATGACATAAAAAAATTTTCCCCATAAAAATTCTGCATCCTAAGATTATAGACAGATAAATCTAAAAATCCTAACCAAGATACACTACCATACATTCCTTTCAACCGCGAAATCCAATCTCCGAAGGCTTCATTTGATTCCAGCTCTAACCTTGAAACCTGCTTGGTCAGCTCGGCAATATGAAAATGCACGGCCAGTAAAGCCTCTTCCGTATTACGAGCCAAACGTAAATGCTCCTTAAAGCCTTTGCCCTTAAACTCGTCAGGGAAAGGCAAACCTTGGTTGATGGTGTAACTGAGCAGCTCGCGCACCATAGCCTGCAAGGCCAGCAGCTCCTCCTGCTTCATCGCCCGGAACTCATTGCTGATAAAGCGCAGCAGGTCTTCATCCATCCACGTGACGGCGCAAAAGGCAGTCCACTGCTGCAAAGCCGTCTTTTCCGACCAGCCGTCATCCGGGTCTTCCTGCCGCCGTCTGCGTTGCTTCTCCATCTGCCGCAACAGGCGGACAATGCGCAGGGCAGTCAGGTATTCGCCGAAGCTCTTATGGGTGAATTCAAAGGTCGGATCGCCGTCCTGGCGGATGTCGCTTTGCCGGAAGTAGAAGGCGGTGAGCAGACGAGTCACGCCCGCTTTTGCCCCTTCTTGGAACTGCTCTAAATAGCGTTCAATGCCGCCTGCCTTGAGCTTTTCCCGAATCCCGGCAACCGTGGCTGTGCGCCCGTCCCCATGCCAGACCGCCAGAGCGATTTCCTCCAAGACCCGGATAAAGTCTTTCTCATCCAGCCCGCCCGCGCAAGTGCTTACCCGGCCTCCCTCTTCGTACTGGCGGCAATAGACTTTATTGATTAGATGAGCATAAATTTCATTCAGCGTGGTCTCATCGGTAAACGTGAATTTCTCACTGTCATAGCTGAGAGCGACCAGATAGTTGAGGAGCGGCTGGGCAGTGATCTCATCCAGATGCTTCCGCGCCAAATCCGCAGGCAGGCCCGCATAGCCTTTGCCCGCAGCCGCGCCGTACTGCCGCCACCATCGCTGCCGCTGATCTTCAATCAGCAGGCCGTCCGGGTCGTGGTATTGCTGCCGCTCCTTTTCTGCGACAAAATACGGCAGCACATGAGTTATCTGCTTGTGCTTCCGCAGTTTAGTTTCCACCGACTGCACCGCAATAGTCCGCCCGGCGATAATGACCTGCCGATGCTTGCCATAGCTGTTGCCTTCATGAATGCAACGCAGCACTTCATCGACAAAATTATTTGCTGTCTCCGAGGCCGCCTTTCCTTGCAGAGCCAGTTCGTCCAAGCCGTCAAAGATGAGCAGCAGACGGTCTTTGCCAGTCTTGGCATCAAGCGGATTTTCATTCAGGAATGGATTATTCCTGATATGGTTCTCCATAGCCGTGATCAGATCGTCTGTGGCATTAAAGCGGTGCAGGGGAATGTACAAGCAGGGAATGTCGGTTTCTTTGGCGATCTTGGCGGCGAATATCTTGGCAAAGGTGGACTTGCCCGAACCCGGCCCGCCGCTGATAAAGCGCACTGCCGGGCCGTCCGCGAAGTTGTGCAGCCAGCTGCGGAACTCGTCTTCCAGATCCACCACAATCTGTTTCACTTTGTCCCGCTGCGGCGCAAGCTCCGGGCTGCGTTCTTCGTCCCGCTCCTTTTCCTCGTAATACGCCCGCAGCGGCACATAAACCTTTTCCACACCAAAGGCTTCTTCAAACATCCGCTCGCTGATTTGCCGTTGCAGCCATTGGTTGTAGAGCCGCCAGCTCCGCATTTCTTCCGTAGCCTTGGTGAACGGCGTGGCGAAATGCTGGGTTAAGGCGGCGTAGTCCGACGGAGCTTTGCGCCATGTTTCTTCCAGAGCAAAGACAAAGAAAGTCGGCAGATGGCAGGCAATCTGTTCCGCATCCGTTTGCTTGGCACCCACGCCATGCAGCCAAGCGGCCAGCGGGCCTTGCAAACTCTTCAGCAAAGGCAGCTCGCCAGGCCGGTTGAAGAACTTCGGGCTGATAGTCACCTCCGCCCGGCCCATTTCCGCTTCAAAGCGGGCGGAAAGCGTTTCCAGCTCCGCTTCTTCCGGGCGATTGCGGAAGAGGTCGGAGTAGTTTTTCACCAGCTCAGAAAGAGCGGCGGTCAAAGCGCGGTAAATCAGCAGCCAAGCCAGCTCTTCAGGCTTTTCCCGCAAACCGGCGGCATCAACAGTGTCCAAGGCGACTTCAGCAACACCGCCAAAGTCAAGCGATGCGCCTTTCAGTGCCGCCTTGCCAATGCCGAACAGGAACTTCTTCGGCTCAAGGCTGATGCTCTTGTTCCAAACAGAGACAGGTTTGCTGACAGTCAGTTCGTTGCGGCTCATCGTTCCATTGCCAGCTCAATCAGCCGGTCAAGCAGGGCGGGAAAATCCAGCCCGATCTGCGCCGCCGCCTGCGGCAGGAGGCTGGTCGGGGTCATGCCGGGAATGGTGTTGGTTTCCAGCAGAAAGATTTCGCCGTCCTCACGGATGATCATGTCTGTGCGGCTGCATCCGCGCAGCTGCAAGGCTTTGTGCGCCCGGAGACCAAAATCCTGCGCCTTCCGCCGGACATCCCCGCTGACTTCCGCCGGGCAGACTTCCCGCGTCGCGCCGGGCGTGTATTTGGCCTCGTAATCGAAGAAATCAAAGCGGCTGTCCGGGATGATCTCCACCAGCGGCAGGGCGGTCAGCTCCTCGTTGCCCAGCACGCCGACCGTAATTTCCCGGCCTGCAATGAACTCCTCGACCATTACCTCGCTATCGTGCTGAAAAGCCTTGGCCAAAGCGGCAGCTAACTGCTCCGCCTGCCGGACGATGGACATGCCCAGCGAGGAACCCTGCCGCACCGGCTTGACCACTAACGGCAGGCGCAGCTTGGCCAGCAGCGGGGCCGGATCAACGCAATGCGCTTTCTCGGCCATCTCCCAGGCCGCCACTGGCAGGCCATGCAGTTTGTACATGGTTTTGGCAAGATTCTTGTCCATCGCCAACGCGCTGCCTAAAACCCCGGAGCCTTGGTAGGGAATGCCGAGCAATTCCAGCATTCCCTGCACTGTGCCGTCCTCGCCGCCGATGCCGTGCAGGAGGATGAAGGCCGCATCCAGCTCAGACGCGTCTGCGGCCAGCCGGGCAAGGTCGGTCGCCGGATCGTAGCGCGTGACCTCGTATTTGTCCTTGTTCAGGGCCTGCTCCACCCCTGCCGCCCCGCGCAGGGAAACATCGCGCTCGCCGGAGGTGCCGCCCGCGATCAATGCCAGTCGTATTTTGCTCATGATGATGCTCTGTGGTTGATAGTTGTTCCGCCTGCTCATCATAACGCATCTGCGGCCCGGTTTCATCTGCCGCGCCGTTTTTTTCACCAAAGCGCGAGCGCAGCGGCAGACAAACTCGTTGCGTCCGCCGGGATGTTCATTTATGATCAAACCTGCGGCATTTTCCCCCCTTTCCTTATATCGCCGGAAGAAGACTATGACTATCGAATTTTACGACACCACCCTGCGGGACGGCACCCAGGCCGAGAACTTCAATCTCTCTGTTGACGACAAGATCCGCATCACCAAGCAGTTGGACAAGCTCGGCATTGACTTCATCGAAGGCGGCTGGCCCGGCTCCAACCCGCTGGCAGTGGAGTATTTCGAGAAGATGAAGGGCATTGAGCTGCGCCATGCCAAGCTGGCCGCGTTCGGCTCGACCCGGCATTTCCAGAATCCGCCGGACAAGGACCCGAACCTGCAAGCCCTGCTGGCGGCCAAGACTCCGGCAATAACCATCTTCGGCAAGAGCTGGGATATCCATGTCCACGATGCCTTGCGCATCCAGTTAGAGGACAACCTCCAGATCATCGAGGATTCACTGGCTTTTCTGCGTCCGCATGTCCGGCATCTGATCTACGATGCCGAGCATTTCTTTGACGGCTTCAAGAACAACCGGGAGTATTGCTTGGCGACCTTGGCGCAGGCGGTCAAGGGCGGAGCCGAGACTTTAGCCCTCTGCGACACCAACGGCGGCACGCTGCCGCACGAGATACCGCCAATCATCGAGCGGGTGAAGGAATTCCTGCGCGAGCTGGGCAGCACGGTCAAGATCGGCATTCATCCGCACAACGACTCCGAAACCGGCGTGGCCAACGCGCTGATGGGCGTTTCACTTGGTGTGCGGCAGGTGCAGGGCACGATCAACGGCTATGGCGAACGCTGCGGCAACGCCAACCTGACCTCAATCATCCCGGCAGTGATCTGCAAGATGGGACTGGAAGCCGAGGTGGGCAAGAACATTGACCAGCTCTATTTCACCTCCCGCTTTGTCAACGAATTAGCCAACCTGCCGCACAACCGCTACCAGCCTTATGTGGGCGAGTCCGCCTTTGCCCACAAGGGCGGCATCCATGTCAGCGCGGTGCAGCGCAACCCGATCACCTACGAGCACATCAGCCCGGAAAAGGTGGGCAATGTCCGACGCATCCTCATTTCTGATCAGGCGGGTAAGTCGAACGTGCTGCACAAGGCGGTCAAGTACGGCCTGAACTTGCAGCCGGACGACCCGGCCATGAGCACGATCATCCGCGAGCTGAAGGAGCTGGAGAATCAGGGCTTTCAGTACGAAGGCGCCGAGGCGAGCTTTGAGCTGCTCATGCGGCGGGCGATGGGCCTTGAGCAGCAGTTCTTCAAGCTGGAGAGCTTCCGGGTGATGAACAGCAAGCGGCTCATCGACACCTCCTCGCTGACCGAAGCCACCATCCGCCTGACCGTGGACGGGCAGGAGGAGCACACCGCCTCGCTCGGCGACGGCCCGGTCAACGCCTTGGACAAGGCCATGCGCAAGGCGCTGCGCCGCTTCTATCCCCGCTTGGATGAGATGGAGCTGATTGACTACAAAGTGCGCGTCCTCTCCGGCGAGCACGGCACCGGAGCCAAAGTGCGGGTGCTGGTGGAAAGCCGCGATGCGGCCAGCCAGTGGGGCACCGTGGGCGTGTCCTTCAACATTATTGAGGCGAGCTGGCAGGCTCTGGAGGATGCGGTCAACTACAAGCTGATGAAGGATGCGCGGGAGATGGCGTAGGGCGCGGCCCCCTGTGGCCGCGCTGATGCAGAAACCCTGCGGCGGCAATGCAACAAAGCGACACAGCGGGCAACATTATCTGGAAACGCCCAAGCACGACGGCTTGGGCGATTTCGCCACCAACTTCGCCATGATCGTCAAGAACACCGGCGCGGCTCAGGGGCAACACCTTGCGTTTCCACCAATCAGCATGTAAATATTCGGCATGATTCGCTGCGGGATGCTGACGAACATCAGTCTGTTTTCATTCATAGTTTCATTGATGAGAGTGTGGGAAGGTCAATTATGCAAGCTGCTGAACAGTATCTTCTTTCCGAAGAGGAATATTTGGCTGCTGAACGTCAGCAGACAGAAAAGCATGAATGGTATCAGGGGGAATGCTTTGCTATGGCGGGCGGCACCCGCTGGCATAATTTGCTCGCCAGCCGGATATTGGCGGAGCTGGTGCGGCATCTTGACGGCAAAAAATGCACGCCGTGCATGGCTGATCTCCGTCTGCTCATTGAAGCGCACGGGCATTATGTCTATCCTGACGTGATGGTGATCTGCAATGAAGCGGCATACCTTGCCGATGATATGGCGAAGGATGCCGAAATCATTGTTGAGGTGCTTTCAGCAGGAACGGAATCATACGACCGGGGGCAGAAATTTCTGCATTATCAGTCTGTGCCGTCGTTGCAGGAATATGTGCTGGTCAGTCAGAATGTGATGCAGGTTGAGATATATCGGCGGCGGCAGGATGGGAAATGGGAGTACGAGCGGCTGATGCGCCCGGAAGATGCGCTGCTGTTTGAGACGGTTGGCTGCGCTGTTACGTTGGAGATGTTGTATCGTGAGATTCCGCTAAGAACACAACTAAAATGAGCTGATGGCCTAGCTCGTGATCCACCGCAACTGTTTTTTCATTAACTATGCTATCTTGAACTTGATTCAATTTCCTTCATCCTGCAACAGTGCTTCAATGCGTTTTATATGCAGAAGCAGTTGCGGCAATTCTTCTCTTGCGACATCCCAGACGATATCAAGATTCACGCCAAAATATTGATGAATAAGCCTGTCTCTCATTCCGGCAAGATTTTTCCATGGGACTTCAGGATGATTTCTCCTGATTTCATCAGGACAGATTCTTTGTTGCCTCTCCAATGATCTCAAGATTGCGGACAACCGCATCTTGCGTCTTTATATCCACAAAAAAATCAGAGGAGCGCATTGCTCCAGTGTACGCAGCTATCCGTTTCACGGCCTCCTTGATGTGACTCAGGAAATCGCTGTCCGATCTTTCAGACATAGATGATGCTTTGCTCAATATTCCGTGCTATTTTTTGCACTGTTATCCGTCTCACGCCTTCAGGGGTCAGAATATTCGCTTTCTTACCAAGGATATTTTCGATATATTCTGCGAACTCAATAAAATTGAGACCGATAGGACGTTCAAATTCCGCCACAAGATCAACATCACTGTCTTCGGTCTGCTCACCTCTGGCATAAGAACCAAACAGGCCCAGCCTTTTCACGCCATACCTTGCAATGAGGTACGGATATTTTTCCCTTAGAATTTCAACGATCTTTTCTTTTGTCAGCATGATGTCGTTTTTATTTTTTGGCTATAACTTTTGCAATATTTTCTCATATTCTCTATGAGAGCCAATCCAAAACCAAACAATTGCAGCGTCATCAACAATTCCTACGGCTCTATAGTCAATGTTTATCCGTACTGAATAAACAGGTTTGCTGGAATGAACCCGTTTGAATTGCAAACTTGGGTGATAGGGATTGTTTTTGAATTGGAAATACGCAGTTTTTGTCTGCTTTTTGATATCTGCTGGCAAAGCGGAATACAACTTCCAAAACTTCTCTGTCGTCTCCGAAATCACAGCGAATCCAAATCTAAAGGCTTGGTCTTGCCTGCGCGGTGTTCTTTCAGAGCTTCATCGGCAAGGGCTGCTAAAAAATCTTCAGATTCAGCAAACAAAAAATCCCATTTTTTTTCTGCCAACAACTCATCCAGCAGCAGTCGTGCAATCATATTTTGCTGCATATCAGGGAGCTTGGATGCCTCTTGAAATGCGTGTTCAAGCAGTTTTGTCATATTGTTTCTCCTGCAAATGCACTTGCAAAATTTTTCCTGACAATAAATTCGCCCATTCAATCAGAGCTTCCACAAGAGAATGGTACCTGATGCGGGCAGGCGGGGCAAGGTGAATGGTGGCGGCGGAAAAGAAAACGCCCTGAATTCGACGGAGGATTCAGGGCATCTGGATGCTCTATATACTGACAAGATGAAGCTTTTTGGTTGGGATTCGTTTCCTTATCCCAACCTGCCGCGCTACACAACTCGAAATACAAAAACACCGCGATCGAGATACGTCCCAATATCGTGCCAATTAAGACTCATCAGGCAACTGTTGCCAAGGTAGTTCGTTCGCTCAATCGTGGCTGGGATTACCAAAGAGAAATTAAGCGTCGTCGAGGCACCAGCCGCCAAGGCCAGGCCCGAAGATGATGGCTCCGTTAAACGGGGAAAGCGAGTGTCGATGTTCTGTAGAAACGTGCCGACAGTTGGATCAATATTTCCAGAACCGACCCAAACATGAGCAAATAGCCAGATGGCCTGTGTTGGATCCGGGTTATAGATACCGAGACTGTAGTTGACTGTGCCGCCCGGAGCAGCAGAACCCCATCCTTGCGATACAATCATTGGAGAGTTGACACGTTTGAGCTTCCTCTCGATTTCATCCGGTGTAACGCATGTAAAGTGTTCTTCCCTGTTCTCGGAACTATGCTTCTCAGTTACCTTCTCGATGCGCTGAATGTGCTCTTTAACTTGGGATTCTGTAAACTTTGTTTGAGTGCTTTGCGTTGCCATGGTCGTTGCATCTCCTTTCGTTTTGGATTAACTACGATTTACAGTTACTTTTCACTACATTTTTTCTGTTGCCCTCAGATGAAACCACCCGACAAAACCTCACTGCCCGTCTTCCCCTCCATCCCCCGTTTTCTTCCCGTTCGCACGCGGATGCCGATTGATTTCACTCAACCGCTTGCCGCCCGCCATCTCGTATTGATTGCTGTCCCTGCCGTACTTCACCTTCACCCCGGAAAGCATCTGCGAGGAAAAATCACGAAGCTCCTTCTCCAACGCCTGAAAGTCATTGCCTGCCGCATCAGCCTGAGCAAGATGACCATTGTAGGCATCCAAGGCAGCCTGAGTCTCGGCAATCTTGGCATCATAGGCCGCAACCGTGAGATTGTTGCCCAAGTCCAAGTTCGGATCAATTGCCCGCAGGTTGCCGCTGCGCTCCTGCGCCTCGGCGATGATTTCTGAAGATTTGCGACGGTAGGCCATGAGAACGCCTCTTTGGGAAGGATGAAGGAAAACTTCACGAAAAATAGTAAACCGTTTGCCAAGGTTTTGTCAAACAAAAAAAGCAGGCAGCGCAAAAAAAAAACTGCTTGACCGGACAGCTTGCGCACCAAGCAGCGGAGCTTTACTGTTTGATAGCATTCCTTGCCTGATAAACAACGCTTCTTTGCGGATAGAAAATATTCCTTTTCTGTTTAACAAAACTCTTTCTCGGATAAACAGCACTGCTTTCTTGTTTATCCAGACTCCTTGCCTGATAAACCGAACTTCTTTCTTGTTCGATAGTATTCCTTTCCTGTTAAACAGCATTCCTTCCCGAATAAACACAGCTCCTCTGCTGTTTATCCGCCCTCTTGTCTTGCCGAGCCGAAAAGCCTATCTGATCGACAAAACAGCTTGATATTTCATCAAAAAACAAACTCGTGCAGAAAACGCATCGCCCCGGAATCCCGCCTGATCAAACAGATGCCCTGTCAAGAAGAACTCGGCGGACCGCAGCGGCAGAAAAAGACTTGCGCTTTCCCAAAGCGGCAGGTAGATAGATGCCATCCATCAAAACACTGCCACGACAACACGAGCATTCTCCTATGATCCGATCACGACTGAAAAACCTTCTTGACCACTGCTTCCAGCAGGGCGTGGAGCAAAAGCTCTGGTCTGCTGCCGCTGCTGGCCTGTACAATCTGGAAACGCCCAAGCACGAGGGCCAGGGCGATTTCGCCACCAACTTCGCCATGATCGTCGCAGGCAAGGAGCGGCGCAAGCCCCGCGAGGTCGCCGAGCAGCTGGCCGCTCTGCTTCGGCAGGATGCCGCCCTTGTAGACAAGGTGGAAATCGCCGGGCCGGGCTTTGTCAACCTCTTCCTCAACCCGGCGGTCTGGAGTTCCGTACTCGCGCCGATTGCCGAGCAGGGAGAGAAATTTGGCCTCTGCAATATTGGCAAAAGCATCAAGGCGATGGTCGAGTTTGTCAGTGCCAATCCGACTGGCCCGCTGACTGTCGGGCATGGCCGCAACGCGGTGCTCGGCGATTCGGTTGCCAGCCTGCTCGTAGCGGTCGGCTATGACGTAACCCGCGAGTATTACTTCAACGACGCGGGGCGGCAGATGCGCGTGCTCGGCGCGTCGCTCAAGGCGCGCTACTTGGAAAAGCTCGGCCTGCCGAACGAATTCCCGGAAGACGGCTATCAGGGCGGCTACATGTACGACATCGCCCAAGGCATGATTGACGAGGCGGGCGAGGGCTTCAAGAACGCGGATTTGGATGTCTTCCGCAAGCGGGCGCAGGAGGCCATTTTTGCCGACATTGACGCGACCCTGAAGCGCATCGGAATCAGCTTCGATTCCTACTACAACGAGCACAGCCTCTACGAGAACGGCCTGATCGAGGACGTGGTGGCCGAGCTGCGGGCGAAAGGGCTGGTCTACGAGCAGGAAGGCGCGACTTGGTTCAAGACCACCGAGTTCGGCCAGGCGCAGGACCGGGTGATCATCAAGAACACCGGCGAGCCGACCTACCGCCTGCCCGACATCGCCTATCACCGCGAGAAGTTCCGGCGCGGCTTTGAGCGGATGATCAACGTCTTTGGCTCAGATCACATCGCCACAGTGCCGGACGTACTGGCCGGAGTCGAGGCCCTTGGCTACGACAAATCCAAGGTGCAGGTAATCATGCACCAGTTTGTCACCTTAATGCGCGGCGGCAAGCAGGTGAAGATGTCTACCCGCAAGGCTTCCTTTATCACTGTGGATGAGCTGGTAGACGAGGTCGGCACGGACGCGCTCCGCTTCTTCTTCCTGATGCGCAAAGCTGACTCGCAGTTAGAATTTGATCTGGAGCTGGCCAAGGCGCAGAGTCAAGAGAACCCGGTTTATTATGTGCAATACGGCCACGCCCGGCTCTGCTCCATCGAGCGGCTGGCTGAAGAGCGCGGCATCGCCCTGCCGGAGCCTGCTGGCGCGGATTTGAGCCAGCTCAAGGAGGCGGAGGAGTATCAGCTCCTCAAAACGCTGGCCGCCTATCCCGGTTTGATCGCCGACGCGGCGGAAGACTTGGCCCCGCACCGGCTGATCTTCTTCCTCATGGATTTGGCCGGACAGTTCCACGCCTTCTATAACAAGCACAAGGTGATGACTGAGGATCCGCAGCTGACAGCGGCGCGGCTCTGCCTGTGCAGGGGCGTGAAAACGGTCTTGGCCAACGGGCTGGGGCTGATCGGCGTGAGCGCGCCGGAGCGGATGTGATGGAAAAGGGGGCAGCGGAAACTGCCCCCTTTGTTTTTTCTGAGGTGAAAGTTCCCTTTTTTGACGCAAAAGAGCCTGTTGCAAATAAGCAGAAAGGAGTATTCTGTTGGACGTTTGAAAAAACGCAGTTTGCGGGCCTGCTTGATTGCAGGCAGGCGGCGCAAACAATAAAAAGCATGGCCTGCAAAGGAGATTGGCTATGAAGATCGCACGGATGGCAGAGGTTGATTTTACCAGCTTGACTTCAGGGAGAACGTACACGCCTTCTCCGGCGGCGTGGGAGGATCAGGTCTTCTATTTCCTGATGGTTGACCGTTTTTCCGACGGCAAGGAAAGCAATTACCGCGACAACAGCGGCGCATTGGTCACAGACGGCAGCACGCCGCTCTTCACCTTGAGCCAAGCCAGCAACATTTCCCGCGAACAATGGGTCCGTAACGGGCAGGGCTGGAAGGGCGGCAACCTGAAGGGGATGATCGGCAAGCTGGGCTATCTCCAGCGCATGGGCATCACCGCCCTCTGGGTCAGTCCGATTTTCAAGCAGGTCAATTTCCTTGAGACCTATCATGGCTACGGCATTCAGAATTTCTTGGAGCTTGATCCGCATTTCGGCACCAAAGAGGAGCTGGTCACGCTGGTTGAAAAGGCGCATGAGCTGGGGATTTACGTGATTTTGGACATCATCCTCAATCACACCGGCAATGTTTTTTCCTACAACCCAGACCGCTATCCCGTGGCGGGCACGAATTATTACGATCCGCGCTGGGACGGCAGGCTCTACGATGTGGCCGGATTCAACGACGCTGAGGGCAGGCCGACGGTGCCCTTCCGGGCCGAGGCGACAACTAATCCTGACGCGGCAGTTTTTCCGCTGGAGCTGCAAGAACCGGCCACGTTCACCCGTAAAGGACGAATCAACAGCTGGGATTATCATCCCGAATTTTTGGAAGGCGATTTCTGCGACCTGAAGGATGTGCGTCATGGCAGCGGCCCGGATGATCACTACGTGCCGTCACGGGCCTTGGAGGTGCTGGCCGCCGCCTACAAGTACTGGATCGCCTTGGCGGATGTGGACGGCTTCCGGGTGGACACCGTCAAGCACATGGAGATCGGCGCAACCCGCTATTTCGCCTCGGTCATCCATGAATTCACCCAGAGCATAGGCAAAGAGCGATTCTTCCTCATCGGTGAAATCACCGGCGGCAGGAGCCGGGCTTTCAACACGCTGGAGCAGACCGGTCTTGATGCGGCTCTCGGCGTTGACGACATCCCGGACAAGCTGGAGTACATGGTCAAAGGCTACAGGAATCCTGAAGATTACTTCAATCTTTTCCGCAACTCAACCTTGGTCGGCAAGGAGTCGCACACTTGGTTCCGCAACAAGGTGGTGACTCTGTTCGACGATCACGACCAAGTGCGGAAAGGCAACAGAAAGGGCCGTTTCTGCGCTGACAACGAAGGCTGGAAAGTGCTGCTGAACGTGCTGGCGGTGAATGTCCTAACTTTGGGCGTGCCCTGCATCTACTACGGCTCGGAGCAGTATTTCAACGGCCATGCCACCGAAGACCGGGACGGCAACGATGTTTTCCTGCGCGAGTGCATGTTCGGCGGGAACTACGGCGCATTGCAGACGAAGGGCTGCCACTTCTTCAACGAGGAATCGGCCGCTTACGTCGAATTCGCCAAAATTATCGAAGTCCGCAGGCGGGAAATCGCCCTGCGCCGAGGCCGCCAGTATCTGCGGGAGATTTCCGGCGACGGGATGATTTTCGGCCTGCCGCGCATGATGGGCGGTCAAATCCGCTCTGTGGTGCCGTGGTCGCGCATCCTTGACCAGCAGGAGGTTGTGACCGCCATCAACACGGACTACAACAATGCCCGCACGGCGTGGGTGACAGTTGACAGCGGTCTGCACAATCTGAACCGGCCTTTCGTCTGTCTTTACTCCACGGACGGCAGCCAGATCGGTAAATGTGAACCATAAGTGATCAATTAAATAAAATACTATCATTATGGTGATGAATAAATCTCCAAACAGATGCTGTCAAATTCTCAATACTTCTCGAAAATGACAATGTCTTTCTGACTAATGCCGATAACCTTTGCC
>NZ_JBLWEM020000062.1:0-50454 GCF_048287365.2 Candidatus Electronema sp. JC
CAGGACTGACCCGCTCCGCTTCGGCGCTGCTATAAACTCGCTGAGTGCCGATTAAAAAATTAATATAATCGTACTCACTTACTTTGGATTTATTCATCCTGATAGGTTAACTGATTTTTACCAACTGCGTAACTCCTATTTATGTCGAAAATATAACACAAAATGTTGAATTTTCAATATTAAAATAAATAACAACAGCCAGAAAACAGCAAAATGAATGCGGTATTTTTCGAGGAACCCTTGAAAACTCATCCTTCGACAGGCTCAGGAACTGCGCACTCTTCGGCTTCGCTCAGAGCACTTGTTCGTGCAAGTGCCCTGAGCGAAGCCGAAGGGCATTTTATAGTGCTTCAGCTATAAGCGGTAAAAAGACAATTAACTGTAATGGTTGAGAGCCTTATTTCAACTGCGTAACTCATATAGGAGTACGCAGTTGGGAAAAGCATGGTAAGTAGCGGCATGAATAAATCCAAAGTAATAGACTATGATTATATAAATTTTCTGATATGAACGCAGAAAGTCTACAGCTGCGCGGAAGCGGAGCGTGTTCAACCTGATAAAACAGGCAACCTGTCGCATGATGCGTTCACCCGTCAATTGCATCGGCTTTTTCCGGGCACAGACCGGCTTTGGTTGGAAGCCTGAGAACATGTTGATATCACAAAATGGTTTCTGATTTGCGATGACAGCGCATTAGACAAATTTTACAGCAAAAAAATTGAGCTGGTGACGCGTCATTGGTCAGGAAAACACAAACGAGTCGTGTTCGGCATCAATTTGATTACCCTTCTGTAGACAGAAGGCGAGCACTATCTGCCAGTTGACTATAGAATTTACAATAAATTTTCTGATCATCTGACAAAAAAAATGATCATTTTCAATCCATACTGCAAAAAGATGCGGAGCGAGTCTTCACTCCGGAGTGCGTCTTGCTCGACACATGGACATGCAAGTCTTGCAAATCTCAAATTCATCCGTTCTTTCAACTGTATTTTTTAAACGGATTGGAATGCAACCGGCATGTCAATCCTGATAAAACCTAAAATCGACCTGTCAAGGGCAGCAGATATTCCAAGAAAAGGTGATATTGTTCATATTAAAGGTTATGGCATGATTAAAGTGTTCAAGAATTTTATAAAAGACGATGACTTTGAATACTGGGCGACTAATGATCTCAATATGAATGACCTGATGCGTCTCAGATATGCCGAAACTAGCTGAATAATTGAAACATATCATCGCGGCATCAAACAATTCTGCGGAATTGAGCGTTGTCAGGCGCGTTTAGAGAGAGCAGCGAAATCCTATTGAGATGGCTTTAAGAGCATTCCTGCGGATTGAACCCATTGCTTTGTCAATGGAATCTCTTGGTTTGAGGCAAAGATTTCAATTATCCGCAATGCTGTCAGAGCTTATTTGGCAAAGCCGACTTATGGTCTCGAACCCATCAATCTTTATGCAACGGCTTAACTCCTACCGATATTAAAAATCGGCAGGCGTAAGTTTTCCTGCGATCTCTGGATTCTTCCCTGCGGGCCTCCTATTTTTTATCGCAAGACCACGATTTCTTACTTCTAGTGCCTGCGATTAAAAATCAACAGCCTGCGACTCTAATGCAAGCCTCCGCGATAAAACATCAGCCTCGCGATTTCTTCCTGCAAGAGCAGGCGATAACTGCTCAGTTCCTGCCTGCGCGTCAAAAGCAAGACACTTTTCTTCCGCGCCACAGATTACTTTCCCTGCCGGAAATTGCAACAAAAAATCATCATTCAGCTCTGTGCGCCTTAGGATGAAAAAGGATGCCGTCCTCCGGCAGCTCCTGCGATTTCAGCTCGACCGGGCAGGGCCGCACGTCCCAGATCTTGCGGCTGTAGTCGAGAATGGAGCGGTCGGAGGAGAACCTGCCCATACGGGCGGTGTTGAGGATGGACATCTTGATCCAGCTCTTTTTGTCCTCGTAGAGTCTGCTCACGCGGTCTTGGCAGTCGATGTAATCCTGAAAATCCGCAAGCAGCATGTAGCGGTCCTCGTGGAGCAAGGAGTCAACAATTGGCTTGAACAGCTCGCGGTCGCCGGAGCTGAAATGGCCGCCTTGGATCAGGTCGATGGCCGCCCGCAGGTTTTCATTGTGCTGATAATAGTCCCAAGGCCGGTAGCCCTGCCGCCGCAGCTCCATCGCCTGCTCAACGTTCAGACCGAAGAGGAAGAAGTTCTCCGCGCCGACTTCCTGCCGGATTTCGACATTCGCGCCGTCCAAGGTGCCAATGGTCAGCGCGCCGTTCATGGAGAACTTCATGTTGCCGGTGCCGGAAGCCTCCATGCCCGCCTGCGAGATCTGCTCGGAGAGATTGGCCATCGGGTAAACGAGGTGGCCGATCTTGACGCTGTAGTTGGGGATGAAGAAGATCTTCAGCTGGCCGCGCACCGCCGGGTCGTTGTTGATCACCTGCGCCACGGAGTTGATCAGCTTGATGATCAGCTTGGCTATGAAATAACCTGGCGCGGCCTTACCGCCGAAGATGAAGAAGCGCGGCGTGATGCTCAGGTTGGGATCGGCCTTGATCCGGCTGTAGAGGGTGATGATGTGGAGTATGTTCAGGTGCTGCCGCTTGTATTCGTGGATGCGCTTAACCTGCACGTCAAACATCACGGCAGGATCAACGCAAATGTGGTCGCGGCAGCTGATCAGCTCGCTAAAATCGCTCTTGTTCGCCTCCTTGACTCTGCGCCAAGCATCCTGAAAGGCCGCGTCGTCGGCCAGTGTCTCTAGCTGGCGCAGCTCGTCCAAGTTAGTCAGCCAGCTTTCGCCAATGGCCTCGGTGATCAGCTTGGTCAGGCGCGGATTACTCACCGCTATCCAACGGCGCGGGGTTACGCCGTTGGTGACGTTGCGAATCTTGCCCGGATACATCGCGTCCCAGTCGGCCAGAGTGTGCCTGCGCAGCAGGTCAGTGTGCAGGGCGGCCACGCCATTGATCGCCTTTGCGCCCATACAGGCGAGGTTAACCATCCGCACATAACGCGCCCCGGTCTCGTCAATCACTGACATCCGCTGTAGCCGCTCGTCGTCGCCAGGGTATTTGATCCGCACCTCATCAAGGAAGCGGCGGTTCAGTTCAAAGATGATCTCCAAGTGCCGGGGCAGCAAGCTGCCGAAAAGGTCGAGCTGCCACTTCTCCATCGCCTCCGGCAGCAGGGTATGGTTGGTGTAGCAGAGCGTCTTGCGGGTGATGTCCCAAGCCTCGTTCCAGTCATAGAAGTGAATGTCCACCAGCAGGCGCATCAGCTCCGGCACTGCCAGCGCCGGGTGAGTGTCGTTGAGCTGGGCTTGGAAATGCTCGTGGAAATTATGCAGGCTCTCATGACTGGAGAGATGCAGGCGGATCATGTCCTGCAAGGAGCAGGAGACGAGGAAGAACTGCTGCTCCAGCCGCAGCCGCTTGCCCTCAAGCAGCTCATCGCTGGGATAGAGCACCTTGGTGATCGTCTCAGCCTTGAGCTTATCCGCCACTGCGCTGTAGTAGTCGCCGGTGTTGAATTCAGCGAAATCAAAGGAGGTGTGGGACTCCGTGCTCCAGAGGCGCAGATAATTGACGGTATTGACCTTATAGCCGGGAATCGGTGTGTCGTAGGGCACGCCGGTGATCACCCGCTGAGGCCGCCAGCGGATGCGGCGGGTGCCTTTCTCGGTGTGATAAATTTCTGTTTTGCCGCCCAATCCCACCTCACAAGCCATGACCGGCTTCTTGATCTCCCACGGGTTGCCCTGATGCAGCCAGCGGTCGCTGAACTCCTTCTGCCAGCCGTTGACGATCCGCTGGTTGAACATGCCGTACTCATAGCGGATGCCGTAGCCGACCGCCGGAATCTCCAAGGTGGAGAGCGAGTCCAGATAGCAGGCCGCCAGCCGTCCCAAGCCGCCGCTGCCAAGGCCCGGCTCTTCCTCATGATTGATGATCTCGCGCAGATTGAGGCCGCTCTCTGCTGCCGCCTGGGCGAAGTCGTCATACAGGCCGAGATTGACCAGATTATTATGCAGATGCGGGCCAGTGAGAAACTCCGCCGAGAGGTAGCAGACGATCTTCGGATCCCGCTCCAGCAGCTTCTCCATCGAGTTGACGAAAAGATGCTGCATCCGGTCGCGCAGGGCATAGGAGACAGCCAAGTAGTAGTCGTTCAGGCTGGCCGTGCGCGGGGTCACGCCTTGGCGGCAGAAGAGGTTGTAGGCAAAGGCCCGCTTGATCTTGTTGACGCGCCGGCTCTGGTCGTCGTGGGACAGCTCGCTCATGGTCATGCTCCGCTGGAAGGTTCATCTGCTGTTGTACAGATGTACCGCATCAGGCGCGGAACTGCAATCTGCTTCCTGCCTTGGCAGTCCTCAAAGCGTGCTGGCACGCTTGATTCCTCCGCTGGAAATCTCCGCCGGACTTTGTTATAGTCAGGTGTCACCGGCAAAGCCGGTGGCTTTCACTCCTGATCGCTATAACACAGGCGGCCCCTTGGCATGATTCTGCAAATATCCACCCCTGTTATCCGCAACCTGCTCCTCTCGCTCGGCATTTCCCTGCTGCTGCTCGGCCTGCTGCTGAACTGGATGAGCGGCTCGGCGGATCCTGCCCAGCAGCCGCGCCTGCTCTCCCTGCTGGCGGAGACCCTGCCGCTCTGCGTCGGCCTTTATGTGCTGACCAGCCTCAGCCAGGCGTTTTTCCGCGCCCTCCGCTACCAGCTGATTCTGCGGCATTCCAGCGGCAGCGCAGACGTGCCGGGCATGGGCCGGATGTTCACCGTCACTCTGAGCCGGAACATGTTTGTGGACATGCTGCCCGCCCGCTTGGGCGAACTGAGCTACATCGCCATGCTCAACCGGGGTTTCAAGGTCAGCGCGGAAGCCTGCCTGTCCTCGCTGGCGATTTCCTTTCTCTTCGACCTCATCGCCCTTGCCGTGCTGCTGCTTGGCATCATGGGCTGGCAGCTTGCGGCGGCGGATTTTCAGCCGTGGCTGATCGGCGTGTTCCTGATGATCCTCGCGGTCAGCGCGGCGGGCCTGTTTTTCCTTTTCCCGCTGCTGCATTGGTTCAGCGCGAAGCTGGCCCCGCTCCGCGCCCGACCTTGGGCCGCCAAATTGGTCAAGCTGACGGAAGACACCACTGCCGCGCTTGATCAGGCTCGGCAGGCGGGCATTGCAGGCCGGGTGCTGGCTCTCTCGCTGGCAGTGCGGCTGTTCAAATATCTCGGCCTGTATCTGCTCTTTTTCGGTGTCGCGTCCATCTCTTTCCCGGAGATGGACAAAGAGCTGGTTTCCGTGCTGGTCGCCTTGGTCAGCGCGGAGGCGGGCAGCGCACTGCCGGTGCCGACCTTCATGAGCTTCGGCACCTATGAGGCAGGCGGCGCATTAGCCCTGACTGCACTTGGCGCGGCCAAAACCGCCTCGGTGCTGGTCATGCTCGCCCTGCACATCTGGAGCCAAGCCGTTGATTACACGCTGGGCATAGCCGCTGTCGTGCTCTTCATTTTCCTTGTCGGCAGGCAGAATGCCGCGCCAGCGGCACAGCGGCAGAAATGGCTGCTGCCGCTGGCCGCCTGCCTTTTCTGCGCCGGGCTGGCGGTCTTCGCCTTGCAAGTCCGCAACGTCAGCAAGATGGGTTCCTTCCGCCCGCCTAAACCAGGCGAGCCGCTGCCTGCCGCTGAGGCGGAGATGAAGGTGAATCCCATCCTTGCCAAACTGCGCGGTTTCGTTATCTGGAGCAGCAACCGTTTTGGCACCCATGATTTGATCATGCTCACCTTGCCGGAGAGAAAACTGAGCCGCCTGACCGACGACCCGCATACCGATTATTTTCCCCGCATCTCGCCGGACGGCAGCAAGGTGGTCTTCGCCCGCTCGCAGGAGCCGTGGGTCTCGCAGCGCAACAAATATCCGTGGGATGTCTGGCTGCTTGATCTGCACAGCGGCGCGAGCCGTCTGCTGACCAAGCACGGCAATACGCCCACGTGGTCGGCGGACGGCAGGAAGGTCTATTTTCTCCGGCAGGCGAACCAGTTCGTCGAATATGTCCTTGCCACCGGGAAGGAGACTGTGGTATTTGAAACAGGAAAGAACCTGCCGCTGCCCGCTGCTACGCATTTAGAAACACCGGCGTGGAGCGAGGCCCGGCAGACGCTGGCGGTGACAATGCGGAAAAACGGCCCGGTGTACACTTGGCTGATTGGGCCGGACAGAACGGTGCGCGAGGTGAACGAGGGCTGCGAACTGAACTGGTCGCCGGACTCCTCCTTCCTCTACCATGTCGGCCACAGCAAGGGCCGCCGCAATGTCTTCTACAAGATCAATCCCGACACGCTGGAGCGGGAGCTGTGGTTTGACGCGCCGGGCGAATACAGCCACGAGTATTTTCCAAAACTGTCCAACACCGGCGAGGTGCTCGTCTATGGAGCCAGCACCGGCAGCCATGAGCACGACACGGCGGATTACGAAATCTTCCTCTGGCCGATTGGCTCGCCGATGAGCAGCACGGCCCGCTTAAGCTTTCATACCGGCAACGACAACTGGCCGGATGTGTTTTTGTATTGATCTGTCTGAGCGGAATACAGAGCTGCCTGAGCGAAGTCGAAGGCAGCGGCAGACCGGTGGTTTCGGCTCCGCTCAACCTCCGGTCAAATAGAAGCACTAAAGCGAAATGGCTGTCTGTTGCATGTACATCCTTGAATGTGCTGACGGAAGTTATTACACAGGCAGCACAAGGAATCTTGAGCTGCGACTTGCTCAGCATCAGGCCGGTGAAGGCGCAAATTACACCGCTCGCCGTCTGCCTGTGAAATTGGTTTATTACGAAGAATTTTCCCGGATTGATGAGGCGTTTTACAGGGAAAAGCAGGTGCAAGGCTGGAGCAGAAAAAAAAGGAAGCATTGATGCAAGGCGCGACTGAAGAATTGAAGCAGCTGGCTGAATGCAGAAATGCGACGCACTGCGCCTTCGGCTGCGCTCAGGCGCCAGACGCGGACAAACGGTGTCAAGAAAAGGAAGATGCTTGAAGCGTCAAAGGTGGTTGAGCGAAGTCGAAACCGCCGCCGCTGCCTTCGGCTTCGCTCAGGCAGCTTCATGCGTTCGCCTGTTGCGGCGCAGTTTCTGTCATTATCAAGAGAAAACGATTGAGTCATTACAAGGTGGTTGAGCGGAGCCGAAACCACCTTGCACTGCAATTTTTAATTGAAACCATGAAACTCTCCGTCGTCATCCCGATCTACAACGAAGAAGAAAACATCAATCCGCTCTATGACGAGCTGAAAGGTGTTTTAAAAACCATTGCCTGCGACCACGAAATCGTCTTTGTGGACGACGGCTCAAAGGACAGCAGCCTTGCCTTGCTGGAGAAAATCCAGCAGCAGGACGACAACGTGGTGGTGGTGTCCTTCCGCCGCAACTTCGGCCAGACCGCCGCCATGTCCGCAGGCTTCGCCTATGCCAGCGGCGACGTGATCGCGACCATGGACGGCGACATGCAGAACGATCCGCACGATCTGCCCAATTTTCTCGCCAAGATGGAGCAGGAGGGCTGCGATTTGGTCAGCGGCTGGCGGCACAAGCGGCAGGATCCCTTCCTCAACCGCCGACTGCCCTCGATGATCGCCAACAAGATCATCTCCGTCGTCACTGGCGTGCATCTCCACGACTACGGCTGCACCCTGAAAACCTTCAGGAAGGAGATCACTCAGGGCATTCATCTGTATGGCGAGATGCACCGCTTCATCCCGGCCATTGCCAGCGGCGTGGGCGGCAAGATCATGGAAATCCGCGCCAACCACCGGCCCCGGCGTTTCGGCACCTCCAAGTACGGCATCTCGCGGACGCTGCGGGTGGTGCTTGACCTGATGACGGTCAAGTTCCTCCTCAGCTACGGCACCCGGCCCATCCATGTTTTCGGCATGTTGGGCATGATCAGCGGCGGCCTCGGCTTCGTCATCGCCCTGATGATGACCATGCAGCGGATGTTCTTTGAAATGCCGATGGCTGACCGGCCCCTGCTCCTGCTGGCCGTGCTGCTCCTCTTCATGGGCATCCAGTTCATCTCCATCGGCCTGCTGGGCGAGCTGCAAGTGCGCACCTACCACGAATCACAGGGCAAGCCGATTTACGTGGTGCGCAAGGTGCTGGGCGGCAGGCAGGGCGAGCCGTGAGCGAGCGGCTGGAGGCGGTCAACATCGTCATCCCCAACTGGAACGGGCTGCGTTTCCTGCCCGACTGCTTGGCCTCCATCGAGCGGCAGCAGTGCCTGGACTGGCGGATAACGGTGGTGGACAACGGCTCCACTGACGGCTCGGCAGAGTATCTGCGCAAAGCGTATCCGCAGGTGCATCTCATCAGCTTGCCGGAGAACCGTGGCTTCAGCGCGGCGGTGAACGCGGGCATCCTCAGCAGTGTCTGCCCTTTTGTTTTCCTCCTCAACAACGACACCGAGCTGCCGCCGGATTGCCTGTATCATCTGCTCAACGCAGCGGCGGAGCTACCGGAATTCGATTTCTTTGCTCCGAAGATGCTCAGTTTTCATGAGCGCAGCATTTTAGACGGCGCGGGCGACGGCTATCTGCGCGGCGGCGCAGGCTACCGGCTTGGCACGATGGAGCGGGACAGCGCATGTTACAGCCAGCCGGGACCGGTTTTCGGAGCCTGCGCAGGCGCGGCCCTGTACCGGCGCAATATTTTCGACAGCATCGGCCTCTTTGACGAGGATTTTTTCGCTTATCTGGAAGATGTGGACCTGAATCTGCGCCTGAACCGGTCGGGCTGCAAAGGATATTATGTCCCGGCGGCTACAGTGTATCACATCGGCAGTGCCAGCAGCGGTTCCAAATTCAATCCCTTCACCATTAGGCTGTCCACCCGCAACTCCTTTTACGTGCTACTGAAACACTATTCCTTACCCCTCTTCTTCCGCTTTCTGCCGGTGATTGCGGTTTATCAGTTTCTCTGGCTGATTTTCAGCGTGAAAAAAGGGCATTGCCGCGCTTGGTGCCAAGGCATTGCCGAGGCTTTGGCGAATTGCAGCGCGATGTGGAAAAAACGGGAGGAGATCAGCCGCCATGACCGTCTGGCTATGGCAGAATTTGCCGCTGTCCTGCTTCAGGCGGAACGCGCGGCAGTGGCATCTATCATGCGGCGGCGGCAGGAGCAAGGCAAAGGCAACAGCCTGCTGCGACTTTACAAAAATATCTTTTTATGATAGCCTTTCTTTCCGGCCAGCTGCTGCACACAGAGCAGGATGCCGCTGTCATTGACGTGCAGGGCGTTGGCTACGAGGTGCATTTGTCCGCCCGCAGCCGCGACAATCTGCCGCCGCCGGGCGGCAAGGTCGCGCTGCACATCTGCACCAGCGTGCGCGAGGATGCCATCACTCTGTACGGCTTCCCGGACAGCAGTCAGAAGCAGCTTTTTCTCCTGCTGAACACGGTCTCCGGCATCGGCCCCAAGCTGGCCTTGGCCATTTTGTCGGGCATCGAGCCAGCCGCGCTGCGCAGCGCAATCTGCCTGAAGGATGTCAAACGCCTGACCGCCCTGCCCGGAGTGGGCAAGAAGACAGCGGAACGGCTCTGCATGGAGCTGGCCGAAAAGATTCAGGGATTCGCTGCGCCGCCGCCGCAGACAGCGAAAGCCAGCCAGCCGCCGGTGGCCGAGGGCTTTGCCCTGCATGACGCGGCCTCAGCCCTGATGAACCTCGGTTATCCGCAGGAAACTGCCTGGCAGGCGTTGCGGACTGTGCAGCAGGCGGATCCGCTCAAAACGGCGGCGATGCGGGTGGACGAGCTGCTGCGCGCCGCGCTGCAAAAATTGGCGGCGTGATCCGTAGCGGGGCGGCAAGGAGGGATGCGCTGCTTTGAAGAAACAGCGCAATCATTTGAATAAAAAAATGCTCAGGCTGAATGAATCAGCTTTTCTCTTGCAGGCTGTCTAAAATGCCGTTGATGAAGCTGACTGAATCCGGCTCGGCGTAGCGTTTGGCGATTTCCAATGCCTCGTTGATGGCGACCGTGGCCGGGACATCCTCGCCGTATTTGATCTCGTAGGCGGCGATGCGGAGGATGTTGCGGTCCACGGCGGCCATGCGCTCCACCCGCCAGTTGTGGGAGGAACTGGAAAGCAGGCTGTCGATCTCCTTCCGATGCTGACAGATGCCGACAATGAGTTGTTCAGCATACGGAATGGACTTGGCATCCGCCTGAAAAGAAATGCAAAACTCATTCACGCGGGCGAGCAGCTCCTCCTCGCCGCAGGAGCCTTCCTGCACGTCGTGGCCGTAGAGGAACTGGAGGGCCAGCTCCCGTGACTTTCTTCGCAGTCCCATTACAGCTGATTGATCAGACTGATCATTTCCAAAGCCGCCACTGCCACGTCCGCGCCCTTGTTGCCCGCTTTGGTGCCGGCCCGCTCAATCGCCTGCTCAATGGATTCGGTGGTCAAGACCCCGAAAAGCACCGGAATGCCGGTGTCTAACATGACCTGTGCGCTGCCCTTGGCGACTTCATTGGCGACAAAATCAAAATGCGGGGTTGCGCCGCGAATAACCACACCAAGACAGATGACTGCATCATATTTGCCGGAGCGGGCCATCTTTTGTGTGGCAATCGGTATTTCAAATGCGCCGGGCACCCGCGCCACGTCAATGTCGTCGCTTTTAACACCGGAGCGGGTCAGGATGTCCATTGCGCCTTCGAGCAGTTTTTCTGAGATAAAGGAATTGAAGCGGGAAACCACAATCCCTATCTTGCGCCCGTTGCCTTGCAGATTGCCTTCGATGAAGTTTGCCATTATTTTCTGCCGTAGTGTGTTATGTTTTTTCAATGATGGTTTTTTTAAAAATGTTATTTCCTTTTTTTATTTAGAATCACATAATTTATCTCACCATGCTTCCTCCTCATCTGTCACTAACGGAGCATCCAGCCATTCTTGATCTTCCTCGCTGAGTTGTTGCTGCAATTGTGTAGCTTGGTCAAATTGCTCTTTCCAGCCTTGCCGGGGACAAGGACTCCATTCTTTAGCGTCTGTGCAATCCATTTAAAAAAGTTGCTTATTCAAAATATTTTCTCAAGATATTATAAGCATCATTGTATATCTTTGTTTTTTCTTCAGCGAGTCTTCTCAGGTCAACGCCGAGATGAGCCACTTTATCTGGGTGGTACTCTGACATACATTTTCTATACTGAAACTTTATATCTTCCCAAGAACTATTATAATCAATATCAAGGATTCTCAACGAGCTTTTTACGTTTTCAGGAAGCTCCCGTTCGTTCTGTTTATTCTCATTTGAATTTTTATTTGCGCAATTATTTAATAAAAAAATTTTCCGGCCTATATTACTGTTTATTGTTTTGATTTCATAAAAAATATTACAGGATGGACAACGGAAAATAGGAGATTTAAACGGAAAGGAAATCCTGAGTTTCTTATCGCAAGAAAAGCATGAAATAACAATAAATTCACGCTCACTCTTCAAATAATCAGCATCAATCTGATATAAAAAACCACCGCATGTTGGACAAAGAGTTGTTGTATTGCGTTCTGCTTCGCCAATCACTAAAAAGCAATCAGTGCATCGATATCTTTTCATATCAGTTCATTGCATAAAAAAACTGATAACACAGCACCAGTCCGTTACTGATGCTGCCCCTACCATCTGATCTGTTTATGGCTCCCCAACCACCGGGCCTTGCGGCTCGTCGCCGTACAGCTCCAGCAGGTGGCCCATTTTGTCACGCTTGCAGCGGAGGTAGTCCCGTGTCTCGCATTCGCAGACCATCTCTATCGGCAGGCGGGCGACCGCCTCCAAACCATAGCCTTCCAAGCCGATAAGCTTTTTCGGGTTGTTCGTCAGCAGGCGCATTTTACGCACGCCAAGATCACGGAGTATCTGCGCCCCGATGCCGTAATCGCGCAAATCGGGCTTGAAGCCGAGATGAACATTGGCCTCGACCGTATCCATCCCCTCTTCATCCTGAAGCTGATAGGCCCGCAGCTTGTTGACTAGGCCAATACCCCGGCCTTCCTGCCGCATGTAGAGAATCACGCCCTTGCCCTCCTGCTCGACCATCTGCATGGCCGCGTGCAGTTGCGCCCCGCAGTCGCAGCGGGCCGAGCCGAACACGTCGCCGGTCAGGCACTCGGAATGCACGCGCACCATCACCGGCTCGTCCGGGCTGATCTCACCCTTGACCAAGGCGATGTGCTCAAAGTCGTCCACCTCGTTTTTGTAGGCGATGATCTTAAATTCGCCCGCATGGGAGGTGGGCAAGCGTGCCTCAGCCACCCGATGCACCAGCACATCCTCGCGCAGGCGGTAGGCAACCAGATCGGCGACCGTGGCAATCTTCAGGCCGTGCTTTTCGGCGAAGATCTCCAAATCCGGCATCCGGGCCATTGTCCCGTCATCTTTCATAATCTCGCAGATGACACCGGCGGTGCGCAGCCCGGCAAGGCGGGCGAGATCCACCGAGCCTTCGGTCTGGCCGGTGCGCACCAGCACCCCGCCCTTGCGCGCCCGCAGCGGGAAGATGTGGCCGGGGCTGATGATGTCGCGGGGCGTGGCATCCGGGGCTGCCGCCGCCAAAATAGTACGGGCACGGTCAGCGGCGGAAATGCCGGTGGTCACGCCGGTGCGGGCCTCGATGCTGATGGTGAAGCCGGTGCCGTAGGGCGACTGATTGTTCTGCACCATCATCGGCAGACCGAGCTGGTCAATAATGTCAGGACTCAAGGTCAGGCAAATCAGGCCGCGCCCGTGGGTGGCCATGAAATTGATCGCCTCTGGCGTGACAGACGTTGCGGCCATGCAGAGGTCGCCCTCGTTCTCCCGGTCCTCGTCATCCACGAGGATGATCATTTTCCCGGCCCTGATGTCTTGTATCGCCTCTTCGATGGAACAGACCGCCATGATGCGCTCCCGCTCAAAATTTGTTCAGCGCAGAAATCCGTGCTCGGCTAAAAAGGCCGGGTTGATCCTGCTTTCAGCCGCTCCGGCATCCTTGGCCGCGAGCAGCTTTTCCACGTATTTGCCAATCAGGTCAACCTCCAGATTCACCCGGTCGCCTGCTTTCAGGCCGCCGAGCGTCGTCACCGCCAGCGTGTGCGGGATGATGGAGACTGAAAAGCGGCTGCCCGCGCAGGAGTTGACCGTCAGGCTGACCCCGTCAATGGTGATTGACCCCTTCTCAATAACATATTTGGCCAGCTTTTGCTCAAGAGAAAAGGTGAAGAGCGTGAAATCTCCTGCGGCCCGGCGTTCCTCAACTCGGCCTTGAGTGTCCACGTGGCCGCTGACGAGGTGGCCGCCGAGCCGGTCAGCCAAGCGCAGGGCGCGTTCGAGATTGACCTTGCTGCCGACCGTCAGGCCGCCGAGATTGGTGCGGGCAAGGCTTTCCGGTGAGACATCGGCCAAAAAACGGCGACCTTGCATGTCGCGGGCGGTCAGACAGGCCCCGTTGACCGCGATGGACTCGCCTTCCTGCGGCTCAGTCAAATCAAAGCCAGCCTCGATGCGGAAGACTATGCCACCGCCCGCAGGCCGCTTTTCCAGCACCGCGCCCAAGCCTTGAATTATGCCGGTGAACATGATCAGCCCTCCGCGTCGCTCAGATAATTATTTCTGATGGTTTTCAGCACAGATAGGACAGCGTACAAGTCGTTGCCGGGATTGAGCAGGTCAAAAACCCGCGAGATGCCGTACACCGGAGGATTGCCCGGCATGAGCTTAAGGAAAAGAAAGCTGCCGCCATTGGTGACTAAACCGTAGCAGGGCTTGCCCGGCGCAGGATCAGCCAGCATGTAGGACAATATCTGCGCCATGCCCACTTTGACTGAAAACTCGGCCCGTTTTGACTCGATAACCAGCACCCAGAGGTTTTGCTGCAAAACTAAGATGTCAATCCGTCCCTCAATGGTCAGCTCTTCGTTCGGACCGCTGACGCTCACTGATGCCTCAGTTCTGATATGGAAAGGGGGAAGGAAAAAATCAGCAAGATGGAGCAGCGGAGAAAGCACCGTCAACTTGACGGCATTCTCCGGCATGGCGGAATACTTGATCATATTCATGTAGGCTGCCCGCGCCATATCAAGAAACTTCTTTTCCTCCGCCCCAAGAGCAATCTGCTCACTCTGCCATTCTTGGAAAAATTGCCGCTCCTCGCTCAGGCGAATGGCAAATTTTTCCTCCAAATCATGCAACGTGATGTCTTTTGCCGCGATGATATCAGCCATGACCTGCCCTCCTTATGCGCCAAAAAAACTGTTTACGCCCGCTCCAGCTCGTCAGCGCGGCTCGCAAAGTCCTCAGCCATGCGCAGGTGCTTAAAATTTTTGTGGATCGCGGCAACGGTGCGGCAGGTGTCCGCCGCCTTGGCCCTGTCGCCCTTTTCTTGGTACAGCTCGGCGATCACAGTCATCGTCTCCACCATGCCTTTCGGATCTTTGGTGAGCTGATAATGCTCAACCATGTCAAAGGCGTATTCCAAGGCTTGGTCGAATTCACCCAGCTTGCGGTGCGCCGCCGCCATTTTTTTGTTCAGAGCGAGAATAGAGAAGGAATCCTCCTCCTTCTCGCAGACAGCGTAGGCGCGGCGGTAATGCGCCAAGGCGGCGGCATAATCCTGCCGCTCCAAGCAAACATCGCCGAGCCGGTCCGAGGCGTTGGCAATGCCCGCTTCGTCGCCCTGCTCCTCGAAGCCTTTCAGGGCGTTATGAAAGGCCATCGCCGCCATTGCGTATTCGCCTTTTTTGAACTGCTCGCGGCCTTCGAGATAATCGCGCTTGGCCGGATCGTTTTCCGCTGCGGTCTTGGCTTGGCCAAGAGAATCAAGCGGCTGCGTGAACGTGGATGACATTTGTTTTTTCTCCGGTGGCAACTTATTGCAATAATCCAAAAAGTTCTTCTTTAAGGATCATGTAAATATTCGCACATTGCGCTACTAATGGTTCCATTTTTGCAGGATGCAAATCAAGCGCGTAGGCGTGAATGAAAAAATGCCGAAAGGCCAAATGCTCGCCCAGTTTATCCCGCATTGAAAGGGAGATAATTTTTTCTTCTGCGGCAAGGTTAAGCAGGTCTCTGTGCCATGAACTCCCTGCTGGCAAAGGGATATTTTTCGCCTTGCATATCTGTTTCAGGATGTTTTCTATCCCGTTGTAAAAATTATGCAGCAGCGTTGCCACTCCAGCCAGTTCTAAAAAAGATAGGCGCGGCAGCTTTTCAGAAAGCGGAATTTCCTTAAGCAGCAGTTCGATATTTTCAAATTCAGCTTCAATTTTATCTCGTAAA
Source organism: Candidatus Electronema sp. JC (assembly GCF_048287365.2). Classification (NCBI taxonomy): domain Bacteria; kingdom Pseudomonadati; phylum Thermodesulfobacteriota; class Desulfobulbia; order Desulfobulbales; family Desulfobulbaceae; genus Candidatus Electronema; species Candidatus Electronema sp. JC. The sequence continues at coordinate 15,301 of NZ_JBLWEM020000062.1, forward strand.
TCAGCCATAAAGAACCAAGCCTTCCGAGGCGGCGAGATCAGAGAATTTATTCTTCATCTTCAGGTCAAATATATCCACTGGCTTTGAGAGACTGAAGATCAATTCGCTGTAAAATTTAAAAAAAAGCGAATCGCTGACTCCTTCAACAGCGAGGTCTATATCGTTGCTCTCCGTCAATTGGTCGCAGCCAGAGCCAAAGAGAATAATTCTCTTCGCGTTGTATTTCCTGCCGATATTCTGTATTGCGAGCCGGTCATGTTCAGAGAGCATGTCAGTCCTCCTGTTACAACTTGTTCAAAGCCGCATCCAAGGTCGCCTTGATCCGCTTCTTTTCAATTTCAGGATCAACCTTCTGAAGATACTCCACCGCTGCCAAGTCATCGCCACGCCTTCTGTTCTGACGCGGCTCCAGAGCCTCGATCAGAATAGCTTCCAAGGCCGGAATCAGATTTTCCGCCTTGTAACTGTCCGGCAATGCGCCAATCTGGCCATCATCGGAAACAGGCAGCAGGCCGAACCACGAAAAGCGGTCCCAGCGGGCGGACAGCCGGTCAATGGTGTGCTCATACAGCCGCTTGCCGAGCGGCCTGTCCGTGCTTCTGCCAACATAAATAACTTCCCGTCCGTCATACAGCAAATAAATGCCGAGCTGTTTGCAAAAATCAACAGTCTTCGACCCTATCTGCTGCATACCAAGAATTTTTGGCATCGAATTCCATTCGATAAATTCTTTTCTCCAGAACATGCCGAATGATGTTATAATTTCATACTGTTCCTCAGTGGCTTTCTCCTCAGAGGTAGAGTCTTCAGAATCCTCTGCGTTTTTGTCGAAGAAATTAGAATTCAAGGCAAAAATTCCTCTTCCGGCACGAATGAAAGGGGAAAAGGCTCCATCGTCTCTAATGGAAGCGGTTATGTATCTTTTTACTGTATACGATGGTGTCGCTCCGATATTTTTACACAGACCTTCAGATATTATTTTTTCTGTTATTTCATTATAATGAAGAGGTATTGACGACGAAATCAAAATTTTCTTAATGGCTTCAATCCATTTTGTTTTTGATTCCCTTGCATTTGATCTTGCTTGAGTTTCACTCTCTTCTGCGCAAGACGGCAGAGCAGTAGTTTCCTCCTCTGGTTTAATTTGCGCAGAACTATCGGCAGGAATGAGTTTGACCTCTTGAGTATTGTTTTCTGGCTTTGGCGAAGGAGAAACAGAAGCAGGCGTGATTGGTTTGTTGAGCTGCCGACTGGAATCGTTTTTCGAGTTTGCTCCTTTATATTTATAAGCATGGTTCCACTGCCCGCTGCCATCCTTTGAAATCATATCATGATCGTTAATTTTTCCCTCGTCAAAAAGCCTCTTGACTTCCGCAACGGATAAATTGCTGACAATTTTGCCGTCTTGCGATTTAACTGAAAATGTCACAGCCATTTTTTTCTCCAGATTTTTTTAATTTCATCGAGTTATACTGTCGGCAATATCTTTGCGCTGTCCAGAAAATACGTTGCCGACAGCTTTGGCCGCCATTCTATCACGTTCTGCGCATCTCCGCCACCGCCTCCGTCACCAGTGCGGCCACGGTTGTTTTCACCGGCTCACCGCGCTGGTAAATGGTAATTTCACTCATATCTTGCTGCAAGGCCATGATCTGAAAAATAACCTCGCTGGCCTTGACCCGGCCCAGCAGGCGCACGGTCAGGCCGCGCACTGCCGCGCTGTCGTGGTCAAGCAGGGGGAAGAGCGAGTAAAACGGCGTGCTGCGGACGAGATCAGGGCGGACGGCGGCGATCTCGGCCAAGCCGTGCAGCGCGGCCTCGCGGGTGCCTGCATCGCCCATGAAGTTGAGCAGATGACGGGTGAAGGCACCGTAGATGTCGGTCCGGGCGGCGATGATCGCGCCGATGGCCTCAACCATGCCCCAAGGCATGGAGGCGGAATCCGAGCAGGCTTCAAAGAGCCGGTGCAGCATGTCCGCGACCGGCGCAGGTTCGCGGGTGGAGAGCCGCGCTGCCACCTGCCCAATCAGCCAAGCGGTCTTGTAGCGTCTCTCCGGCAGCGGCTCATAGAGCAGCTTTTGCAGGAAACGCAGGGTGCGCTTGTCGTCAAAGCTGAGATCAACCAGCGCGTCCACATCGCCCGCCTCAGCAAGCTGCTTGACCAAAGGCTTTGTGGCTGCCCGCTTCTGCCGCTTGGGATCACGGACAGGCTCCAGCTCAGGAATGACCGCGCTGCCGCTCTTGGCTTCCAGCTCTTTCTTCTTGGCGAAGCGGGCAGCAACCTCGGCAATATCCTTGTGCAGGCGGACAAAATACAAGATGCCGCGCACCGCTCTGCCGTCCAAGTTGCGCTTGGGGCAGATCTGATGGGTGACATCATCATAATCCTCGACAATGCCGGTCAGATAGTCGCCTTCCGGGATTAGCTCCCACGCCAGGTCCCACTCGTCGCCGCAGGCGAAGACCAAGCACTCGACCATGGCCGAACCAATATTATGCCCGGTCGCGTCGCTGACATAGACCGCGCCGCACTGGCAGCGGCCCGCCGGAAACTCCTTCATCGTTCGCTGCACCGTCTCGGAAGGCTTTCCCACCTCCATGCCGCAGAAGGGGCACCACGGGCGGCTGTGCTGCTGTTTGCCCGCTGCCATGCTACTGCTCCATCTTGGCGTTCAGCCCTTGGACAAAGCGCGGATCCACGGAATAGCCCAGCTCCTTGGCCCGCTCCAGATGCTGCATGGCCTCCTTGTATTCGCCCTTGAAATAGAGAGCCACAGCCAAGTTGTTGTGGGCCATGCCGCTGTCCGGCTCCAGCGTCACCGCCTGCCGGGCTGCTTCCACCGCCTTGTCGTCCTGCTCCAGCATGGTGCAGGCAGAGGTCAGGTTCAGCCAGGCGGTGAGCAGGTGCGGGTCAATCTGAATCGCTTTTTCATAGCATTCAACCGCTGCTGCCGCGTCGCCTTCCTGCTGGCGGATCAGGCCGATGTTGACGTGCGCCTCAGCCATGTTCGGCGTTATGGCCAGAGCCTTCTCGTTCAGCTCCAAGGCGCGGGCAACGTCGCCCCGGTCAAAGTAAATCGCGCCAAGGTTGATGTAGCTCTCCACCGAGTGGTCGTCCAATTCAATGGCCCGCTTCAGCTCGCGGATGGCATCGTCGGCGCGGCCCGTCTGGCGGTAGAGCAGGCCGAGGGTGTGGTGAGCGATGATGTTGTTCGGGTGCTCCTTGCAGATTTTTTCCTGCTCGGCGATCACGGCTTGAAGGGGCTTCTGGATTTCAGTCATCTTGCTTTCCTTGCGGCAAAAATAAACGGAACGCCGCGTCTGCGCGGCGAAATGGACTGTTTGCGGAACGGTAAGCACGAACTGCGCTGCGGCAAGCGATAATAGCAGAGACTGCGGCTTTGCGCAAGAGAACCGGGCGGATGAGGAAATGCTGCGTGAAAAAACTGGGAGCGGTGCTGCGGAAAAGAAAAAGCCCGCTGGATTTCTCCAGCGGGCTTGAACATTCTTTGGCTCCCCGGGACGGACTCGAACCGCCGACAGGGTGATTAACAGTCACCTGCTCTACCGACTGAGCTACCGAGGATTGCACACCGCCTTGCGGCAGCGTTGCTGGCAGATTATTTAGCACAGCGGACGAAAAGAGTCAAGCGGAAAAAACGAAAAAGGTTGCGCTCGACACGGAAAGCCGTTACAATGGGCAGACGCAGCATCCTTCATCCGTCGGGGCGTAGCGCAGCCTGGTTAGCGCGCCTGCCTTGGGAGCAGGAGGTCGAGTGTTCGAATCACTCCGCCCCGACCATCATGAAGCCCTTCCGCAGTGCCTCTTTTTTTCACCTTCCGTTTCAATTTCCGCCGCAGACTGGCCTTGCTGTTTGACAGCAGGGGAATTTCTTGTTATATCAAAACAAAAGCAAATCGTTCAAGCAGCGGATTCCGCGAAGGAGCCTCCCATGTCCGGCAAAACAACAGAACCCTGCGGCTGCACCGCCGAGGTGCGGCTCTGCGCAGAGCCTGCATCCGACTTCATCCCCTCGGTTGTCGAAAAACTGGCCGAGGGCTTCAGCTCGCGCCGCTGGTCGAGCCACATCGAGCCAGTGGAGATTCCGTCACGGCATGAGACCATTGAGCTGATTTTGGAGGCCCAGCGCATCCTTTTTCCCGGTTATTTCAGCCGTTCGACTCTGCCCAGCCCGTCCAGCTTGGAATACCACCTTGGCCACAATCTCACCATTTTTCACAAAAATCTCAGTCATCAGCTCAACTCCGCCCTCCGCCACGAATGCTTCCGCCGCCGCCATTCCTGCTCGCTCTGCGGGGAGCGCAGCAGCGAGCTGGCGGCAGAGTTCATCCGCTCGCTGCCGCAAATCCGCGAGACGCTGGAGACCGACATCAGCGCGGCCCTTGAAGGCGACCCGGCGGCGGCCAATGCCGACGAGGTGATTTTCAGCTATCCCGGCCTCTTCGCCGTGCTGGTCTATCGGCTGGCGCACCGGCTCTATGAGCTGGAAGTGCCGCTGCTGCCGCGCATCATGAGCGAGTACGCCTACCACCGCACCGCCATTGACATCCATCCCGGCGCGACCATCGGCGAATCCTTCTTCATTGACCACGGCGCGGGCGTGGTGATCGGCGAGACCAGCACCATCGGCAGGCGGGTGCGGCTCTATCAGGGCGTGACCTTGGGCGCACTTTCCCTGCCCAAAGGCGCGGGCAGACAGCTCAAGCACGTCAAACGCCACCCGACCATTGAGGATGATGTAATCATCTACGCCAACGCCACTATTCTTGGCGGGGAAACAGTGATCGGGGCGCGCTCCATCGTCGGCGGTAACGTCTGGCTGACCAAGAGCGTCGGCCCGGACACCAAGGTGCTGCTCAAGCAGCCAGAGCTGGTTTATATCGGCAAGAACGGCGAAACCAATCACAATCAATAGGGAGGCGGCAATGGACATCTGCAAGGATTTGGCTGGCAGCGCAGGCAACACGCCCTTGGTGCGGCTCAACCGCTTCAGCGCGGGCTGCGGCGCGGAGATCGCGGTCAAGCTGGAATCGGCCAATCCGCTCGGCAGCGTCAAAGACCGGGTGGCTGTGGCAATGATCGAGGCGGCGGAGCAGGACGGGCTGATCGGGCCGGACACGGTGATCATCGAGCCGACCTCCGGCAACACCGGCATCGGCCTTGCCTTTGTCTGCGTCGCGCGTGGCTACCGGCTGATCCTCGCCATGCCGGAAACCATGAGCGTGGAACGGCGCAAGCTGCTGACCTATCTTGGCGCGGAGCTGGTGCTGACCCCCGGCCCTTTGGGCATGAAAGGAGCCATCGCCCGCGCTCAGGAGCTGCTGCAAGAACACAAGTCCGCGTGGATGCCCAATCAGTTTGAAAATCCGGCCAACCCGGCTATGCACTATCGCACGACCGGGCCGGAAATTTGGCGGCAGACGGACGGGCGCGTTGATTTCTTTATCGCAGGCGTGGGCACCGGCGGCACGATCACCGGCGCGGGCCGTTTTCTCAAAGAGCAGAATCCTGCCCTGCGCCTGATTGCTGTGGAGCCTGCCGCCTCGCCGGTGCTCTCCGGCGGCGCGCCCGGCCCGCACAAGATTCAGGGCATCGGCGCAGGTTTTGTGCCGAAGATTCTTGATCTCAGCCTGATTGATGAAGTGATGCAAGTCAGCAATGACGAGGCGATGGAAGCGGCCCGCAGCTTGGCCCGGCAGGACGGCATCCTCTGCGGCATATCTTCCGGTGCGGCGGCGGCGGCGGCCAAGAAGCTCGCAGCCAGAACGGAGAATGTCGGCAAGCTGATCGTGGCCGTGCTGCCGGACACCGGCGAGCGCTATCTGAGCACCGAGCTGATGGCGGGCTGAAAAAAAACGTCTGCTTTCCCGCATTTTGCCGCAGGCAGTAAAAAAAATTTGACTCAGAACTATCCTCTTGTTTATAATGACAATATATTTTTTGTCAGATTAAAGGCCAGCTGCCGCGCCGCCAAAACGGGAGAAGAGAATGAAGAGGATACTGCTTGCGTCATGCCTTGCGCTGAACTGCATTCTACCGCAACTGAGCTTCAGCAAGGAGCTGAAGTGGTCAGAGGTAATTCCCATCACAGGGAAAGGCGCGACCAACTGCGGCAAAACGCGGATCAGCAACGAGGCCTGGGACAAATGCGAAGCATGGGCGAAAGAAAAGAAAGGCGCGGTGATTAAAGATGTCGAGCTGTACAACATTGCCACCGAAACAGATAAAGGCACCTCTTGGGATCCAAAGCTGGACTGCACGTTTCATGCCAATGTGAAATGCGGCTACGCCATTGAGACTGGCCCGAAACTCAAGCTGAAAGGACTGCTCAAGCCGAAAGGCGAAGCGGCGGCTGGCTGCGACGCGCCGCCGCCAGGCGAGAATGGCGAGCTGATTATCGGCCAATGCGCGGACGGGGCGGCGGACAAAAAAACTCCGCCGCCCAAGCAGGCGGCGGTGAAAAAACAAAAGGCGCAAAAAACGACCGCTGCGGTTCCGGCTCCAACAAAGGCAGGAGCAAAACGGACTGCCTTGAAAACCAAGAAAAAGACCGCCGCAATCCGGCGGTCTGGCCTGCTGCGCATCAAAGGCGGCGGGCTGCCGGACTGCGGCGCGAAGCAGCTCACCAGCGCGGCATGGGGCAAATGTGAAATCTGGGCGGCCAAGAAGAAAGGGCTGCCTAGCAGACCGGTGATTAAAAACGTGGAGCTGCACGGCTTCACAACCAAGCCGCAGACTCCGGCAGGCTGCTCCTATGAGGCGAAAGTGAAATGCCTTTATGTGCTGGCCAAGCCAAAGCCGGGAGCCGTCAAGGCCGCCGGAAAGAGCGTTCCCAAAAAGAAAAAAGCGGCGGGCCAGGAGTATGTGGACAGCAGCGGAATGCGCTGGTCGCCTTTGCTGACCATCCAAGGCGCAGGCGTGACCAACTGCGGCGAAAACCGGATCAAAAACGAGGCGTGGGACAAATGCGAGGCGTGGACGGCGGCGAAACGGCAGCCGGGTGTCCGTCTCAAGCCGACGCTGAAAGATGTGGAGCTGTACAACATCGCCAGCGAGAGCGACAAGGGCACCTCGTGGGCGCCCAAGCAGAGCTGCACCTTCCATGCCACGCTTAAATGCGGCTACAAGATGGAGTGACGGCGCAGCTGCGGCCCTTTGCTGCGGACAGCCTGACTGCCGGCCTTGAGCTGGCTGTCAGCGCGGCACGCAGCTCCTCCGGCTTGCTGTTCCGCTGCGAGCTGCGCGGCTGGCTGAAGAAGCTGCTCCTGCCGGAGCAGTCAGTTGTTCCCGCCCGCCGGGATCAGCTCTGGCAGCAGACCTGCTTCGAGCTGTTCGTCGCGCCCGCAGGCTCGCCGCAGTATTGGGAGGTCAACCTTTCGCCCTCCGGCGACTGGAATATTTACGCCTTTGCCGCATACCGCGAGGGAATGCGGGAGGAGCTGGCTGTCACCGCGCTGCCCTGTCAGATTGATCGGCAGTCCGACTTTCTGACGCTTGAATTCGTCTTCCCCGCAGACAGGATCATCGCCCCGGAGCAGCCTGCCGAGGCGGCGGCAAGCGCAGTCATTCAAGGCCGCAATGGTCAAACGAGCTTCTGGGCCTTGCGCCACTGCGGCCCGCAGCCTGATTTTCACCGGCGCGACAGCTTCTGCCTCAGCCTGCCCTGAGACCAGCGCAGAATTTCGCCCCTGCCCGCTTTCCCCTACCATCTTGCTGAGAAATGGTGTATGCTGTCTCTTTTTCCGCAGCTGCGGAGCGGCAGACAGCTCCGCCCTTTCTCAGGCATCCGCCTTTCCTTTCTTCAACCATATACGGAGCAGACTATGAAACTGATTCTTCTCGGCGCGCCCGGCGCGGGCAAAGGCACTGTGGCCAAGCTGCTGACTGCCATTGACGGCTCTGTCCAGATTTCCACCGGCGACATCCTGCGCGGCGCCGTCCAAGCCGGAACCGAGCTGGGCAAAGAAGCTGAAGGCTACATGAAGCGCGGCGATCTCGTGCCGGACTCGCTGATCATGGGCATTATGGAGAAACGCCTGCAAGAGCCGGACTGCGCCAATGGCTTCCTGCTCGACGGCTTTCCGCGCACCATCCCGCAGGCCGAGGAGCTGAAGAAGCTGCTGGTCAAATTAGGCATCACCTTGGACTGCGTTGTCAGCATTGACGTGCCGAAAGATGTCATCCTTGACCGCCTCTGCACCCGCCGCACCTGCGAAAACTCCGCCTGCCAGGCCATCTACAACGTCAAGTCCAACCCGCCCAAGCAGGAAGGCATCTGCGACAAATGCGGCGCAAAGGTCGTGCAGCGCGAGGACGAGACCGAAGCGGCGATCATCCACCGTCTCGCCACCTACAATGAGAAGACAGCCCCGCTGATCGGCTTTTATAAGAACGAGGGCCAGCTGCTCCCGGTCGAGGCGACCAGCAGCGACGCAGTCATCGCCGCTGTGAAGAAAGAGCTGAATCTGTAATAGGTTGTAGGGGCAATTCATGAATTGCCCCTACAACCCCTTCCGTCAACCTCAGTTTCCTTTTCCAGCCATGAGCAATGCCGTTGTCACCCGAACCAATCTGCCGGAACTGAAGCTGCTGCACCGGGGCAAGGTGCGCGACATGTATGAAATACCCGGTCATGAGGACAAGCTGCTCATGATCGCCACCGACCGGATTTCCGCCTACGACGTGGTCATGGACGACCCGGTGCCGGGCAAAGGCCGGGTGCTGACGCAGATTTCCCTTTTCTGGTTCCAGCTGCTGGGCGGCATCGTCCCCAACCATCTGATTTCCGCTGACGTTGACCAGTACCCGGAGATCTGCCGACAATACCGCGAGCAGCTGGAAGGCCGTTCCATGCTCGTGCGCCGCACCAAAGTGATGCCGGTCGAGTGCATCGTCCGGGGTTATATTTCCGGCTCCTTCTGGTCGGCGTACAAAAAGAACACCACGGTCTGCGGTTTCGAGCTGCCGACAGGTTTGCGCGAATCCGACAAGTTTCCGCAGCCGCTTTTCACGCCGTCCACCAAAGCCGAGCAAGGCCTGCATGACGAGAATATTTCTTTCGCCAAGATGGAGGAGATAGTCGGCAAGGAGACAGCGGCGAAGATGGCGGACATCAGTCTGCGGCTCTATGCCAAGGCAGCGGAATACGCCTTAAGCAAAGGCATCATCATCGCCGACACCAAGTTTGAGCTGGGCATGACCCCGGACGGAGAGCTGATCCTGATTGACGAGGCGCTGACCCCCGACTCCTCCCGCTTCTGGCCGCAGGATCAGTACGCGCCGGGCAAAGGCCAGCCGAGTTTTGACAAGCAGTTTCTCCGCGATTACCTCTCCTCGCTGGATTGGAACAAGCAGCCTCCGCCGCCGCCGCTGCCTGCGGAGATTGTCGCCAAAACAGCGGCCCGCTATGAAGAGGCTGTGCAGCGGCTGACAGCCTGATTTTTTGTTTTTCCCCGCAGCGATGCTGCCTGAGTCAACACTCAGGCAGCCAGCTCAAAACAGCCCTTGCAGCTCTTTTCCCGCCTCTGTATTATTTCTTTTGTCATCCTTGATATCGCCGGGAACGGCAAATCCAAAAAAATAAATGAAAAAAAGGCCATTTTTCGTCGGACGAGAGGCAGAGCTGGAGCGGCTGGCCGCATTGTCGGAAGAGGCGTTTGCAGGCAAGGCGCGGATTGCCTTCATCACCGGAGAAGCGGGCATGGGCAAAACCGATTTGGCGCAGGAGATGCTCCGCATTGTGCAGGAAAAGCGCGGCGATGTGGTGGCGGTCTGCGGCAAATGCACGGTAAGCGATGCCAGTTATTTGCCCTTCCGCACCATGCTGGAGCAGCTTCTCAGCAATGAACGGGAAGTGCGAGACTCCAGCGGCAAATTGAAGAAGGTGATGGAAATCGCCTTTGAAACCATCTGGACAATCGGGCCTGATCTCATCGGTGTGCTTGGTCTGCCGATCAAAGCCTTGCAGGTGCTGGCCGACAAGATGGGCTGGCGGACAAAGAAGGACGCTCCTGCGGTCAGTCTGCCGCAAGATTTGGATCCGCGTCAGATTTACGGCTGGTACTCGAAAATCATGCAGGAGATTTCTACCAAATTTCCCTTGCTGCTCTTTCTGGATGACCTGCACTGGGCGGATGAGTCTTCCATCAACCTGCTTTTTCATTTGGGCCGCGAGCTGGAGCAGCACAATATTTTCCTCGTCGCCTCCTATCGTCCGTATGAGGCGGGCAAACGCCTTGCTGAGATCAAGACCAGTCTTGAACGCTACGGCGCAGAAGAACTGGCATTGGATCGTTCTGCTGAGGAAGATGCGGCGGATATCAAAGGATTTGTGCGTTCGTTTCTGCATGAAAAATATCAGACTAATTTTTCAGCACAATTTGAAACGCTGCTGGTGGAGCACACGCGGGGCAATGCGCTTTTTCTTGCCGAGCTGCTGAAAAACATGGAAGAGAAGGGGCAGATTGTCCGCACTGTGCAGACTGATGGCGCAGCGCAGTGGCGGCTTGCCGGGACAGTTGCGGATATTGCCGTGCTGCCGAAGAGGATTGAAGCGATTTTGCGGGAACGGGTTGAGCGTTTGGACAAACATTTGCATGACCTGCTGGCCTGCGCCAGTGTGCAGGGCGATGAGTTTTTTGCGCAGGCGGTGGCCAAAGCGCAGCAGGAAGATTGCGGCGGGCTGATTGATCTGCTGGATGAGCAGTTGGCGCAGAAACATCAGCTCATTGTGGATCACGGCGGAAAAGATTTGCCGAACGGGGCACGAGTTCATGCTTTTTCCTTCCGGCACAACCTGCTGCGGGAATATGTTTATGGAAAAATTTCTAAAACGAAGAAAGAACATCTTCATGCCAAAATGGGAGCGGCATTGGAGGAAATATGTCAGCCGGAGCAGGATAAAATTGCGGGCGTTTTGGCTGGATATTTCCTTGCCGGTCATATTTTGCCGAAAGCTGTTTCTTATGCGCTGAAGGCGGCGCAGAGTGCCAATGAGCGTTACGGTTCTGCCGAGGCTGTCCGTTGCGCAAGGATGGGCATGGAGGCTTTGTCGGAATGGCGGCAGGTTCTTTCTGAGCAGGACTATGCGGAACAGAAAGTGCGGCTTTTGCTTGAGCTGGCAAAGGCGGAGGAATATGGCGGCGATCCGCAGGAGGAGAAGAATCATATCCAAGCAGGGATAATGCTGCTTGAGGAGAATCTGCCGCTGGTTGAGCAGATTGCGGAGGAGTTGCAGGCTGATTTTTATGCGGAATTGGGGAGACTGTATGACAGGAAGGGTGGAAAACCGCAGGAAACAAAGAAATGGCTCGACAAGTCGTTGGTATTATATGAGCATTTAGGCAAGAAGAATCATGCAGCAGAACTGTATAATTTTCTTGGAGATGTATGTAATTTTATTTCATCTTCAGGAGAAGATGCTCCTATAGAGCAAAGCATTTTAATGCTAAAAAAAGGATTTTCTCTTGCGAAAGAAATTCAAAATTTTTCGTTACAATCGAGAATACTGAGTCGTTTAACTTGGAAAGTAGGAGATAAAGACTTTTCGGCAGCAGAAAAATATTCTCAAGAAGCATTGAAATTATCGAAAATTTCTCTGGATACTACATCTGAAGTACGAGCACTTGTCGCAAGGGCATATATTTACCGTAGATATGCAAAACAAAAAACATCAATCGCCTGCCTTGAGGATGCCATTAATCTATCTGAAAGAATAGGAAATATAGTATCTGCTTCAGAGATATTAAATGATATAGGTTTTGATAACAGTGCTTATCTGTCATGCAAAGATAATGCCAAGTATTTTTTAAAACAGAGTATATCTATCAAAGATAAAATAGGCTCTAAAAAGATTGCTTCCCTGAGTAACTTAGGATGGATTTTTGCAGAGCAAGGTGAATGGAAAGAAGCTGAAAATTGCTGGATCAAAGCTATTGCAGAAGCGAACGAAAGGAGCCAGTCTCTTTATTGTCATAACATAGGAATATTGTACACATTACAAGAAAGACACAAAGAAGCTGAAGATAAGTTTATCGGCAGAATTAAAACTCTTGAAAAATATAAATCTCCTTCCTATTTAGTTTATCTTCGTGCTGCTCAAAACTACGCAAGATTACAAAATGAAAATGAAAGCATGAGATTGCTGAAACTTTCTATTGATTTGTTTCGAGAAGAAATTAATCAGAAAGATAAATCTATTTATTTGAGAATGTACGCAGAAACTCTTCGGATTTTAGGAGATTACAAGACAGCCAAAGTCGCCAATGAGAAGGCACTTGAATGGCTGCTCAACAACGCTGAAGACCCAGATGATTACCAGCCTGTTGCCCAAGCCCGCCTGATCATGGGCAAAATCCTCGTGGATATGCAATCCTATCAGGAGGCTGTCCCGTATCTCGACAAAGCCAGCACCGCCTTTGCTGTCGGCAAGCATTACGCGCTCGGCGAAACCATGATGTACCTTGGCAAGGCGCACTTGGGCTTCGGCAGACGGGCGCAGGCGGAAGAGCTGCTCCTCAAGGCTCTTGCGGAATTTCAGCGGCTTGGCCTGCGCCTGAAAGAGGCGGAGACGAGAAAGCTGTTGGGATTGAATTCCTGTCCTTGGCATCACCTTCAACCTGAAGGGCTTCTTTGATAAAATATTTGGCACGACAAAAGCAGAAACGGCAGTATGCAAGAAGAACCGCAGCAAAGAAGGCTTAACAGGCCGTATCAAACAATAAGTTCATTGAAAATTTATCTCGCGGACAGCTTTCCTGTTCCTGCCTGCCGGAGCATCCGCCTGCGGCACTGCAAAATATAATCAGGACGAATGCTTCTGGGAACATGTTTCAAGCCGGAATTAATACTTTTACGGGCTGAAATCTCATGCTCTCATGAGAGAATTAGGAATTTATGTGGTAATATTCCTGTATTCAAAGTTACATTCAGACACAAATTCTTTTTATGACTTTTCCTTTCCTCTTTCTGCCGGAAGTTTCGTCTGTGGCGACAAAGCATATAATGTCTATAACATAGAAGATGAGCTTGAACAGTCAGATATTCATCTGGATTCTGATGGAAAGGATAATTCAAAATAAAATACGAATCATTCATAGGAAATGGAATAGAATCCATCCGAAAACGCATCGAATCGGCATTCAGCGTCATCACTCAAAGATTTCCAGCACATATTCATGCTGTCACCTCGCGTGGTTTTGAATTGAAAGTTTTTCTTTTTATCTTGGCTTACAGTGTTGAAAAAACGTCACAAATTGGGTTAAGCATAACGTCATGCTCCTTCCGGCCTCAGCGGCGTTCTTCTTCAGAGCGAGCAGCGAGGAACCCGGCGAGCAGGCCGGTCAGGCGTTTGCTGGGAATGAGGAAGCCGTCATGGCCGCTGTCCGCTTGGATCTCGCAGAAGCTGACGTTGATGCTGTTCTTTTTCAGCAGCCTGACCAGCTCCTTGGATTGATACGTGGGATAGAGCCAGTCTGAGGAAAAGGAAGTGACAAGAACGCGCACGCCAGCGTCGGCCATGCGGGTCAGCGTGCCGCTGTCCACGGCGGTGAAGTCGAAGTAGTCAGCAGCCTTGGTGATGTAGAGCAGCGAGTTTGCGTCAAAGCGACGGACGAACTTTTCTCCCTGATAGTGCAGGTAGCTCTCGACCTGAAAGTTAGCGTTGAAGTCATAGGAAAACGAGCAGCGGCCTTGCAGCCTCCTACCGAATTTGCGGCGCATCGCCTCATCGGACAGGTAGGTGACATGACCGATCATCCGGGCCACGGCCAAACCCAGTTCCGGCCCTTCTCCGCCGTAGTATCGTCCCTGCCGCCACTTGGGATCTGTCATGATCGCCTGCCGGGCTATCTCGTTGAAAGCAATAGCCAGGGCGGAATGCCGGGCAGTGGTTGCCAGCAGCACTGCCGAAGCCACGGCCTCCGGGTAGCTGGCGCACCATTGCAGGGCCTGCATCCCGCCCATCGAGCCGCCGACCACGGCCAGCACCCGGCTGATGCCAAGATGGTCGAGGAGCATCTTCTGCGCCCGCACCATGTCTTTGATCGTGACCACGGGAAAGTCCATGCCGTAGGGCTGGCCGGTGGCCGGATTGACGGACGACGGCCCGGTGCTGCCCATGCAGCCTCCAATGATGTTACTGCACAGGACGAAATACTTGCGTGTGTCTATGCCCTTGCCTGGCCCGACCATGAATTCCCACCAGCCAGCCTCCTGGGCCTTGCTGTCGCCGCCCGCATGGCTGGCAACGTGCGAGTCGCCGGAAAAGGCGTGGAGAACAAGGATGACGTTGTCCTTCTGCGGACTCAGCTCGCCCCAGGTCTCGTAGGCCAGCGTGATTGGGCCAAGCCCTGCGCCGCACTCGACCGGCATTAGATCGGGCGGTTCAGCAAAGGTAAAGTGTTGCCTAGAGCCGTTCACAGCAGCCGCCTCCGCATTTCTTGTTTACTTCTGCACTGCAACATGATAAGAGAAAGGGCAGCCCGGCAGCCTGCCGGAACATGATTAGTACTTAAAAAAGGAAGGAAGCATGAAGATCAGAACGTTTCACCGCACCTGTGCCATCATCTTTTCACCGCTGTTTCTGTTCTCATCCCTCGGCGGCGCGTTTCTGCTGTTCAGAAAAGCAGGGTTATACGAAAAAGAAATCAAAGAGCTTGCCGTCTCGTTCCACACCAGGGCAAACGCATGACTTTTATATTTGAAATAATATCAAATAGATAGCATTTTTCGTGTGTTTTGCACGCAAACTATAAAATTTCAAATGATTACAGGGTTAAAGTTGCAATATCTTGATTTTGCTGAATATAAAAAATACATAGCTTGAAATCACAACACATTGAGATTGTTCATGTTTTATTTTTTACTGTTTAACATTATAAATTAATTCTGAAAGTCATGCGTTTGCCCTGCGTTCCACACATGGGAGATCCTCCCAGTGCCTTACATCGGCCTGATCCTCGCCCTCGGCTTGTTTACTGTGACGCTCAGCGGCATCATTCTCTTCTTCAACAGACGAGCCTGATCGGATAGACAGAGAGGGGACGCGCGTCCCCTCTCTGCCTGCTGTCAGGCTGCCGCTTCCAAGGCGGCGATGCGGTCTTCCAGCGGCGGGTGGGTGCTGAAGATGGCTTTCATTGAATTGCCGGAAATGCCGCTGGCAGCCATCTCCTTGGGCAGCTCGCTGGGCGGCATCCCGCCAAGAGCGCGGAGCGCGTCGATCATGGGCCGCCCGTCGCCGAGCAGATAGGCCGCGCCCGCGTCAGCACGGTACTCCCTCTGACGGGAGAAGTACATAACGAGGATGCTGGCAAGGAAGCCGAAGAGCAGCTCAAAGGCAATGCTGATCACCATGTAGGCCAAGCCGGGGCCGCTGGACTCCTCCTCGTCGCCGCGCAGGAAGTTGTCAACCACGTAGGCAGCAGCGCGGGAAATGAAGATGACAAAGGTGTTGACCACGCCTTGAATCAGGGTCAGAGTGACCATGTCGCCATTGGCTATGTGGGCCACTTCATGGGCCAGCACCGCCTCCACCTGCCGCCGGTTCATCGTCTGGAGCAGTCCGGTGGACACCGCCACCAGCGAGTTCGACTTGCTGGGGCCAGTGGCGAAGGCGTTCGGCTCGCCTTCGTACATCGCCACCTCAGGCATGGGCAGACCGGCTTTCTCCGCCAGCTTGGCCACAGTCTCCACCAGCCATTTCTCCTCCTGCGTCGATGGCTGCTCAATGACCTGCGCGCCGGTGCTCCACTTGGCCATCGTCTTCGACATGAAGAGCGAGATGAAGGAGCCGCCGAAGCCGATCAGCGCGGCAAAGGCCAGCAGCATTCCCATGTTCAGGCCGCCTGCGGTCAGGAAGCGGTCCACGCCGAAAATGCGGGCGCTGACGGACAGCACCAGCATCACTGCGATGTTGGTCAGCAGAAATAAGACAACTCTCTTCATTGCATTCCTCCGTGCAAGGTGTTTGGGGGATTGTTCATGCTGGTTATAAATATGGGGTTTGCCGCTGGGACTGTCAAGCGCAATCGGCTGCGGTCAGCCAAGGCCGCAGCCGTTTTTCCAAGCGCAGCCGAAGGAAAGTCCGCGCTCGAATCAGCCTGACTGCTTTTTTCTGTCCTTCAAAGGGATTGACAGCCGTCTTCTTGCTGCTTATTATGTGCATAAGCACAAAATAAACTCACTTCTATCAGGAGGCGGCATCATGAAACTTTGCATCACCGCAGCAGGAAACACCTTGTCCGCGCCGACAGACAGCGCCTTTGGCCGTGCGCCATGGTTCATGTTTGTTGACACTGATTCCGGGGCGGCGGAAGCCCTTGTCAACAGCTCCGCCGACGCGGTGCAGGGCGCAGGCATCGCAGCGGCCCAGCTCATGGCTGAACACAAGGTCGAAGCCGTTTTGACCGGCAGGCTGGGGCCGAAGGCGCAGGCCGCGCTTGCCGCCGCAGGCATCGCCATGCACGAAGGGCTGGGCCGCTGCACCGTCGCCGAAGCCTTGGCGCAGTTCCGCGCCGGACAGTATTCCGCTGCTGGGGCAGGCTCTGCCGCCGGAGCAGCTGTTTCTGCGGCCAGCGCGGGGCAAGGGCCGGGCAGAGGCATGGGCGGCGGACGCGGCCAAGGCTGCGGCAAATGCGGCGGCGGGAGGGGGCGGCGGTGAGCGCGGAACTCCGCCCGGAGATCATCCGGGCTTTTCATCAGACTCCCTTTACCGTGCCGGTGATCGGCATCACCGGCGGCAAGGGCGGGGTGGGCAAGACCACAGTGGCGGTCAATCTGGCCGCCGCCTTGGCCAAGTCAGGCAGAAAAACCGCGCTGATTGACGCGGATGTGGACGCGCCCAACTGCGGCATCCTCCTCAGCCTGCCTTTGGCCGGGCAGCAGGATGTGACGGTGACGCAGCCGGTTTTCAATCAGGAGTTTTGCACCGACTGCCAGCAGTGCGTCAAAGCCTGCGCCATGCACAGCCTGTTCCGGGCCAAGGAGAAAACCATCGCCCTGATGGGCGAATGCAACGGCTGCGAAGCCTGTTTTCTCGTCTGTCCGGCGGCAGGCGCCATCAGTCGGGGACAGCGTTCTGTCGGCACGACATACAAAAACAGCCGGGGCAGGCTGACGCTCTACACCGGCGCGCTGCATCCCGGACTGGCCGAAAGCGCGCACATCGTGACAGCGGTCAAGGAGCGGGCCTTTGCCGAGGCTAGGCAGTTCGACATCATCTTGGTGGACACCTCGCCCGGCACCCACTGCAATGTGATCGGCGCACTCAAAGGCGCAGCTCATGCGCTGGCCGTGACCGAGCCGACCCCGCTGGGCGCGCATGACCTCGACCTGATCCTCTCCCTGCTGGAGATGTTTGAGGTCAGCCGGAGCGTGGTGGTCAACCGCGCCGATCTGCCGGGCAGATTGGACGACATTCATCAGCTGGCGGCGGCCCATCAGGCCGACATTGCCGCCAGCTTGAGCTTGGACAAAGACCTGCTGGCCAGCTATGTCGAAGGGGTGCCGGTGGTGGAATTCCGCCCGGACTCCGCTGCGGCCAAGGTCTTCATGGACATGGCGGAAGAGCTGGCGGCCTGCGGCAAGGAGGTGCGGCAATGAAGGAAATCGTGGTGTTGAGCGGCAAAGGCGGCGTGGGCAAATCCTCGCTGACCGCCGCGCTCGGCCATCTGCTGGCCGAAGGCGGCAGACGGATCACCTTGGCGGACACCGACGTGGACGCGCCCAACCTGCACGTGGTGCTGGGCGCGGCATTCGGCAGCAGCAGCGGCATCACCGCCTCCAACAAGGCCGTGATTGATTACAGCCGGTGCAGCCGCTGCCTGAAATGCGCGGAAGTCTGCAAGTTTGACTCAATCATCGGCGACGAGGAGCCGGTGGTGGTCAGTTATTCCTGCGAGGGCTGCGGTGCCTGCGCCATTGTCTGTCCGACTGGGGCGATTGCTGTCCAGCCGGTGGAGAACGGCAGAATCAATCTGGTCCGCCACGGCTCCATCCGGGTGGTGGCGGGCGAACTGGGCATCGGCGAGTCCAGCTCCGGGCGGCTGGTGGATCTCGTCAAAAAACAGGCCAGACAGGAGGCCGCCCTGAGCGGATGCAGCCTGCTGCTCACCGACGGCCCGCCCGGCATCGGCTGCCCGGTGATCGCCTCGCTCAAAGGTTCTGACTACGCGGTGTTAGTGACGGAGCCGACTCCTTCCGCCCTCAGCGATTTGCAGCGGGCGGCGGAAGTGCTGCGCGGCTTCAAGGTGCCTGCGGGCGTGGTCATCAACCGGGCGGACATGCACCAGAAATCAAAAAATGCCCTGCTGGCGTGGATGGCCGAGGCCGGACTGCCGCTGCTGGCGGAAATTCCTTACGATCCACAGCTGCCCCAAGCCTTGGCCCAAGGCTGTCTCGGCGTGGTCATCTACCCTGACGCGCCATCCTCGCTGGCTATCAGGCAGTTGAGCGGCGCTGTGGCCGCCATGCTGGACAACGGCCATTGAAGCCAGCCGGGATCAGGAGGCAGCCGCTGTTTCCTGATCCCGGCATTCCGCTGTCCCGTCTTCCTCATCGCCAGCTAAAACCAAGGCCGCGCCGGAAACCAGAGCTTCAGCGGTTTTCCGGCGGGCTGAGGCCAGCAGGCGCTGCACAGTGCCGCGCGACACGCCCATCCGCTCGCCCGCCTGCTCCTGAAACAGCTCCTCCAAATCACAGAGCCGGAGAGCCTCCAGCTCGTCCCGGAACAGGCTGATCTGCCGGAGGTTGCGCATAGGAATGCCGTTCGGCTTGAAAATCTGGCCGGAAAAGCGGCCCTCGCAGCAGCGCTGTTTTTTCGGGCGCGGCGACATCTCAGTGGTGCTGGCAGCTGCCGCCTTCGTGCCCCTGGCAGGTCTGCTCAGGCCGCATCTGCGGGAACTTGCCTGCCAAAAAGCCGTCCGCAGCCTCGCCAACATTGCGCAGAGCGGCGCGGTCCGCATAGTAGACAGCAATGCCTGCCTCGGCAAACGCCTGCATGGGCCGCGCGCCCATGCCGCCAACCACAATCGCTCCCACGCCCTTGTCCCGCAGCAAGTTGACCGGCGCCAGACAGCCGCCTGCGCTGTGCTCCACATTGGCGACAGTGTCAACCGAAGCGATTTTTCCCTCCTGAATGTTGATCAGAGTGAAAAGGTCACAGTGGCCGAAGTGGCCGGAAATATTTGCGGTCAAACCGCCCGGATTGTCAGAGGGCACGGCAATGGTCAAGGAAGAACTCATGATTTTTCACTCCTGTTGGAAGGAAATATTTGGCTGCGGCAGCCGCAGATGGACATATGCACAAAATCTACTCGTCCCGCCGAGACCTGTCAAGGAGGAACTGCGCTCAAAAAACAGCGCCGGGCGCATGGACAAGAGCGGCAAAATAGTGTACTTTGCCTTATTTCATGCCGTTTCATCATCGGCGGCGGCAACGGCCCGCTGCTGCATCTGACAAATCACGGCAGAGGCGGTTCTGCCGCTCCTGTCATCCTTCATTCATGCGCATACGACTTTTTTCTCTGCTGGCCAGTCTGCCGCTGCTTTTTTTTCTGCTGTCCTGGCCCGCTGCGGGCGGCGGCGGCAAGCCGGTCATCGCCAAGCTCACCCTCACTGGCGCGGACGGCAGGCTGCTGCTCTCCGCAGCTGTCAAAGACTGCTTCACCAAAGAAATGCTGGAGGGGGTGCAGAACGGCATTCCTGTCACCTTCCGCTTCAAAATCCGGCTGGAGCGGCTCCGCAGCTGGTGGCTGAACGAGACGGTCAGCAGCCTGGGCGTCAACCACACCCTCAGCTACGACCCGATCCGGCGCGATTATCAGGTGGCCTTTTCTGAATACGACCGGCCCCGCGCCACCCGCTCGCTGGCCGAGGCCGAGCAGATGATGGCCGAGCTGGACAAAATTGAGCTGGCGCGGCTGGAGCAGCTGCTTGCCGGGGAGAGATACGCCCTGCGCATCAAGGCCACGCTGGTGGAGAACACCCTGCCCTTGAGCATTCATTCCCTCATCCCTTTCTATTCCATCTGGAACTTTGAGACCGACTGGCGGCTGGTCGAATTTTCCTACTGAGGCGGACGGTCATGCTCAGTCCTGAGCAGCGCAAAAAAAAGCAGCGGCTCATCCGCGCGGTCATCCTTTTCTGCCTGCTGCTGATTCCCCTGCTGATCTGGCTCCAGCGGCAGCTCCTGCAAGGCGGACTGAATCTGCCGGTCTCCAGCACGGTGCTGATCTTCGCCCTGATCAACATCAACGGCCTGCTGCTGCTGCTCATGCTCTATCTGATTCTGCGCAATCTGGTCGAGCTGCTCTTCGAGCGCCGCAGCCGGATCGCCGGGGCGCGGCTGCGGGGCAAATTGGTCGCCGCCTTTGTCTCGCTCTCCATCCTGCCCACCGCCGTGCTCTTCGTTTTTGCCCTCGGCTCAGTCTCGACCTCAATGGACTACTGGTTCAACACCAATGTCGAGGACTCGCTCGAGGCCTCGCTCAGGCTGGCGCAGGACATGTTTCAGGAGACCGAGAACCGGGCCGCCAACATGGGCCGGCAGTTCAGCCTGCTTTTGGAGAATGTCGACCTCAGTTTGGAGGACAGCGGCGGCCTCCAGCAGCTTTTCAGCCGGACGCTGGCCATGGCCCCGCCCGGCGCACCGGACGCGCTGATGCTCATCGACCGCCATTTGCAGGTGCGGGCGGCGGCCAAAGGCGAGCGGCTGGCCAACGCCGCCCTGCCCGACATGCCGAGCGAGGCCCTGCGCCGGGCGGCGTTCAGCGGCTCGCCAGAGATCATCACCCGGCAGACCGGCAGCGGCGAGCTGGTGCAGGCCATCGTCCCGGTGCGGCTGAAGGATCAGCACCGCGCCTTTTTAGTCGCCAGCCTGCTCATTCCGGCGGAGAAGCTGGCCCTGATGCAGTCGGTCTCGCAGGGCATCACCGGCTACAAGCAGCTCATCCTGCTCAAGGCGCCGATCAAGCTGAGTCTGATCATCATGCTCCTGATCGTCACCCTGCTGATCCTTTTCGGGGCGATCTGGTTCGGCTTCTACATCGCCCGCTCCATGACCAGCTCCATCAACAAGCTGGCCGAGGCCACGCAGCGGGTCGCGGGCGGCGAGCTGAATTTCACCATTGAGAAGGATTCAGACGACGAGCTGGGCCTGCTCGTCGACTCCTTCAACTCAATGACCGCCGATCTCCTCGCCAGCAACAGCCAGCTTGCTGAAGCCCACCAAGCCTTGCAGGAGTCAAATCAGATCTCCGAGCAGCGCCGCCGCTATCTGGAAGCCATCCTCCGCAATGTGGCCGCCGGTGTCATTGCCATCAACGAGCAGCATCAGGTCACGATCATCAATCCCTTTGCCGAGAAGCTGCTGCGGATTGACCCCGCGCTTTTCCTCCAGCGCGACTTCCACGAGGCGCTGCCGCTCTCGCACGCGGCGATGCTGGAGCAGTTTTTCAGCGACCTGCGCGAGTCCGGCCAGCGGAGCATCGAGCGGCATCTCAGTCTGACTGTGCGCAAGGGCGAGACCTACTCGCTCCTGGTCAACATCACCCGCCTGCTTGACGACCGCGAGCGGCCCATCGGCTACGTCATTGTTTTTGACAACTTGACCAAGCTGGAAAAAGCCCAGCGTCTGGCGGCCTGGCAGGAGGTGGCCCGCCGCATCGCCCACGAGATCAAGAACCCGCTCACGCCGATCCAGCTTTCGGCGCAGCGGCTGCGCAAGCGGTATCTGGAAAGCATCAGCAAGGACCGGGAGATATTCGACCAGTGCACCGCGACCATCATTCAGCAGGTGGACGAGATCAAACGCTTGGTGACGGAGTTCTCCGACTTCGCCCGGATGCCGCGCATCAAGAAGCAGCAGGCAGATTTAACCGCATTGGCGGCGGACACGCTGGTGCTCTACCGCGAGGGCTGCAAGCATATTGATTTTCAATTGGAGCGCGGCCCGCTTCCGCCCTTCTCCTTTGACCCGGTGCAGATCCGCCGCGTGCTGATCAACCTCCTGGACAACGCGGTCAGCGTCCTCAGCGGCGGCGGCGCGGTCAGCATCGCCATCGGCCTTGACCAGAATCAGCAGACAGTCAGCGTCACGGTCAGCGACAACGGCCCCGGCATCCCGGAGGAGGTCAAGCGGCGGCTCTTTGAACCCTACTTCTCCACCCGCAAATCCGGCACCGGCCTTGGTCTGGCCATTGCCAACACCATAGTTTCCGAACACAACGGCTCCATCCGGGTGCAAGACAACGTCCCGGTCGGCACGACGGTCATCGTGGAGCTGCCCTTTCTCCGCGAGGAGCCAGCATGTCCGCAACCATCCTGATCATTGACGACGAAAGCGCGATCCGCGAGAGCCTCTCCGGCATTTTGGAGGACGAGGGCTTTCAGCCAATAGCCGCCGCCTCTGCCGAAGAGGGGTTGAATCTGCTGGCGCGGCGGGATGTTGATTTGATTCTTTTAGACATCTGGCTGCCGGGCATGGACGGCATCGAGGCCCTCAAGCGCATCCGGCAGAACTGGAGCGAAGCCCCGGTAATCATGATTTCCGGTCACGGCAGCGTTGAGACCGCTGTGCAGACCACCCGCATCGGCGCCTTTGATTTCATCGAGAAGCCGCTCTCTTATGATAAAGTGGTGCTGACGGTCAATCAGGGCCTGCGGCTGGCCCGTTTGGAGCGCGAGAACCGCCTCCTGCGCGAGGCCGCGCCTGCCGGGGCGGCGGTCATCGGCGAATCCCAAGCTGTCCGCCAGCTGCGGCGGCAGATCGAGCGGGTCGCGCCCACGGACGCTTCGGTGCTGATCCTCGGCGGCCACGGCACGGGCAAGGAGCTGGCCGCGCAGGCTGTGCACCGCCAGTCGTCCCGCGCCGCCAGCCCGATGATCGCGGTCAACTGCGCCGCCATCCCGGAGGAGCTGATTGAATCCGAACTCTTCGGCTATGAGAAAGGAGCCTTCACCGGCGCGGACAAGGCCAAGCAGGGCAAGTTTGACCAGGCTGACGGCTCGACGCTCTTTCTTGATGAAATCGGCGACATGAGCCTGAAGAGCCAGGCCAAGGTGCTGCGCGTCCTGCAAGAGAAGAACTTCGAGCGGGTCGGCGGCGGCAGGATGATCGAGGTGGATGTGCGCATTCTGGCGGCCACCAACAAGGATTTGGAGCAGGAGATCAAGGCAGGCCGTTTCCGTGCCGACCTTTTCTACCGCCTGAATGTCATCCCGCTGCGCATCCCGGATTTGAAAGAGCGGCTGGAGGACATCCCGCTCTTGGCGGCGGAATTCCTCCGCCAGCTCCGCAGCCGGGGCTTAGGCGAAAAGCGTTTAGACGACGGCGCGCTGGCCCTGCTCATGCGCCACGATTGGCCGGGCAACATCCGCGAGCTGCGCAACCTGGTCGAACGGCTGGTGATCATGACTCCCGGCCAGCTCATCACTGCCGAGGATGTGAGCTTCTTCCTTCAGCCCGGCGCGGCGCGGCCTGCCCGGTCCGTCAGCCTGCCGGACTGGTGCCAGTTCGGCTTCAAGGAGGCGCGGCGGCAGTTTGAATACGATTATCTCTGCAAAAAGCTGGAGGAGCACGGCGGCAACATCTCCAAGACAGCGGAGATGATCGGCCTGGAGCGCAGCCACCTGCACAAGAAGCTTAAGGCGTTGGGGATCAAGGCGGAGGAGCAGCAGCAGGCATAGGCCGTTGACTGCTGCCAGAAAAACTACGACAAGCTGAAACAAAAGCTGGCGGCGCCAAAAACAATCAGCAATCCGCCAGTCCTTTCTCCAAAAAACACAGGAGCGTCAACATGGTCTTTCCCGAATACCGTCCCCGCCGGATGCGGCGGAATGAGAACTTCCGCGCCATGATCCGTGAAACCCGCCTGGCTGCGGAGCAGCTTGTGTACCCGCTCTTTGTCATGCCGGGCAAGGGCAAAAAGGAGGAGGTGCCGTCGATGCCGGGCGTGTTCCGCCTGTCCGTGGATCAGCTCAAGCAGGAGGCCAAGGACTGCCTTGAAGTCGGTGTCCGCTCGGTGATTCTCTTCGGCCTGCCGGAGAAGAAGGACGCGGTCGGCTCCGGTGCTCATGCGAAGAACGGCATAGTCCAGCAGGCAATCAAGGAGTTGAAGAACACCGCGCCGGACATCACCGTCATCACCGATGTTTGTCTCTGCGAATACACCGATCACGGGCACTGCGGCTGCCTTGCGGGCAAAGAGGTGGACAACGACGCGACGGTGGAGCTGCTGGCCAAAACCGCGCTCTCGCACGCTCAGGCCGGGGCGGACATGGTCGCGCCGTCAGACATGATGGATGGCCGAGTGAGTGAAATCCGCAGCACGCTGGACGAGAACGATTTTCACAACGTGCCGATCATGTCCTACGCGGTCAAATACGCCTCGGCCTTCTACGGCCCCTTCCGCGATGCGGCGGACTGCGCGCCGCAGTTCGGCGACCGCCGCAGCTATCAGATGGACCCGGCCAACAGCCGCGAGGCCCTGCGCGAGGCCACTTTGGATGTGGACGAGGGTGCGGACATCCTGATGGTCAAACCGGCGGTCGCGTATTTGGACATCATCAGCCGCCTGCGCGATGAGTTCGACCTGCCCATCGCCGCCTATCACGTCAGCGGGGAATACGCGATGATCAAGGCTGCTGCGGCCAAAGGCTGGATAGACGAGCAGCGGGTCATGGCCGAGACGCTGCTTTCGATCAGAAGGGCAGGCGCGGATATCATCCTGACTTACTTCGCCAAAGATATGGCGAGGCTGCTGCGGGGCTGAAAAAAAATACGCAGCCCCGGAAAGCAGTGCTCTCCGGGGCTGCTGGTGATATGCGCTATAGCCGCTCTCAGCTGACTTTCACCTCGATCTGTTTCGGCTTCGCCTTCTCCAGCTTGGGGATGCTCAGACAGAGGATGCCGTTTTTGTATTCGGCCTCAATTTTCTCCACATCCACATCCTGCGGCAGGCTGAAGCTGCGGACAAAAGAGCCGTAGGCGCATTCAATCCGGTGGCGTTTCTCGTCCTTGGTTTCGAGCTTCTTCTCGCCCTTGATGGTCAGGATGCCGTTGTCAATATGCACCTTCACATCCTCTTTGTTCACGCCGGGCAGCTCTGTCCGCACGACAAATTCGCCGTCAGTTTCGGCAATGTCAACAGAAGGCATCCAGTCGCCGGTGTCAATCGCCTTGGTCTCGCCAGATGCCGACTTTCTTGCCGATCTGCTGTACCTGTCTAACAATGCTTCCATCTCACGGAAGGGGTCCCATACTTGCAGATTCATACTGTCCTCCTTTCGCTCTTCGCTGCAATCAGCTCTCTTGGAAAGAATGTTGTTTTGCTTGTGACGCTTCTTGTTTCCTTCTGAGCGAGAAGATAAGCACCTCCATTTCTTTGTCAAGGGCGGATTGGGAGCCGCAGCTTTTTTTCCGCTTCAAATCGATTTTCCCCTGAAGCTCTGCCAAGTTAAAATCAAGCTGCCGCCCGCTGCCGGAAGCAGCAGCGTCCAGATGCCGAATTGCAGCAGCAGCCAGGCCGCGCCGGTCACAGGCAGAAGGAGGAGGCGCACGGCGAGACGCAGGCCGCTGTGCTGGCTGACTAAGTCGGCAAGGGCGGGCGAAACCTGATAATACAGCTCGACCGCCGCCCGGCTGACCGCGTTGCCGCTCAGGAACTGGTTGCGGAAATCGCGCAGCACCTGCACGGCGGGATGGAAGACCGAGCCGTAAGCGGCAGTGGCGACAAAGCAGGAATCAGCGGTGCGGAAGCCGACTTCATTGCCGTAATAGGTCACGCCGTCGCTGATTGCGTAGGCGCGGGCATAGAAGAAGGTGCCCGGCTTCAGGTTGGTCAGTTTGCTGCTGAACGCGCCGCTGCCGCCGCCTTCGTTGGTGCTGCCGTCTTCAAAAAATTTAGTTTCGCTGGCCGTGGAGCTGGAGGAAGTGTTTGAAGAAGAACTGGCGGGTGTCGTTGTGCTTGTCGTGGCAGCGGCGGTGCTGGTGCTGTCGGTGTCAGTTATGCTGGTTTGCGCAACCGCTGTGCTGAGGAATAAACTGCCAACATTCCGCAGCGCGGTGTTGATGAGCTGGTCAGATGTGGCAAGCTGCGCATCAGCAGCGGGGGCCTGGGCGGCGGTGGTGTTGATTTCAAAGGTTATTTTTATTCCTATAGGGCTTTCCTTCGAGTTGTCGGGATCCTTGTCCTTGCAACGGACATAAATAGTATGTTTTCCTGCCGAAAAAGTCTCGGTGTGCGTTTTTCCACCAGTTGTGGTGAAATCAGTCATATCAGCATACGCCTTGTCAGTTGTTTTGCTGTACCTGCAATCTGCCTCCACGTCTGTGGAAATAGAATTTTTTTCACCGGAAATATTTTCAGACAAGATAATGACAGGCGTTGCTATAATTTCTATTGAAATTTTACTTGAATTGCCGTATGTATCTTTACATACAACATCATAGTTATAAACATCTACCTGTAGGTCTTCTATGTATACGTAATGATCTTTCCCTGCGCCTTCGACATACGGAAAATATTCAAACTCTTCTCCTTTTTTGCCGTATTTACAGCTTGCTGATTCCTTTGTAGTCACACGCAATGTTGCAATCTTGGTGCTTGCGTCTGAGCAGCCTGAACATTGAACTTGATGAAGGGTCTTTAATTCTAACTGGGTAGGTGTAGATTTATCAGTTATGCTTACAGATGTTGGAGTTTGAGCTGTTGCCGTGCTGCCACCAGTTGTAGACGATGTTCCTGTCGCTGTGCTTCCGGTTGTGCCTGACGTTTTTGTGGAATCCGTCTCTGTCCCGCTCTTCACTGCAAAAGAAATTACCGTGTCCGCCGTGTTCACCGCATTAGAAGACGTGTTCTTGCAGCGGGCGTAATAGGTGTATGTTTTTCCTGCCTCAAGATCAGGGATCAGCTGCGAATGCGTCTTCTCTCCTGTGGTGGAGAAGGTGCTGTTCATTGCATCATAAGCAGTTCCAGCAGTCGCATCATATTTGCAGATTGCGTTGACATCTGTGGTCAATGTTAAATTAGCGGAAGTGCCTTCAACCTCTGAACCAGGAGCATTCTTTGTCACCACCGGCGCGCCGCTGTTGTTTTCAGGCGAGCTGTTGTTCAGCGACGGATTGCTCCTCGTGCTGAAGGCTATGCCGCGCTGGCTGACCATGCCGCTGATGCCGCGCACTTCAGCAGGAACAATGGCCGTTGTTCTGGTCACTTCGTATGGCGCGCCAGTCCAGACATATCCGCTGCCTGCGCTGGAACTGGCGGATGCGGAATCCTCTGCGCCGCTTTCTGCCGCCGCCATCATATATTTGCTCACTGCCGCGCTGGAGCCAGCCGCCGCTTCGCTTTCGCCCACCGCCACCACGCTCTGCTCGGAAACTGCGGCCAAAGCAGTGGCCGTGTCGCTGTCGCCGCCGAAGCCGGTGCTGACAACAGCGGAGGCGGTCTGCATGGTCAGACTGCCGCTGTTCTCCTCCGCGCCGCCAGTGTTTTTGCTGTAAGTGAGCAGCAGGAACTTGCGCTGCTCCCCGTCTGTCTCAAAGCCGGTTGCGGCGACAGCTGTTCCTGTGAGAACAACATCATGCAGCACGTCATCTCCGCTGCTGACGGCAGTGACGAGCGCGCCGTTCTGCTCAAAGCCGCTGTCCGGGCGGCCATCGGCGGTGAAGCGGAACAGGGCCGCGTCCCGCTCACCCGCATCGCCTGCAGAGCCTGCCACCAATATCGTGCCGTCTTCGTTGACAACCATGCCGTAGCCTTCGCTGAACACGCTGCTGTCCGCCGGAACCGCGATGCCGTTTTCGCCGAACTTTTTGTCCAGCTGGCCCTTGCTGTCAAAGCCGAGCAGCATCAGCCCGCGCCGCTGGCCGTCGCTGTAGGAGCCGGAGAGCAGAATGCGCCCGTCCTTGCCCAAGGCCACGCTTTCGGCCTGCGCGTCCACGCCCACCACGCTGAGGGAGAAGCCTTGGTCGGCAAAGGCGGTGTCCGGGCTGCCGTCAGCCAGATAGCGGGCCAGCACCGCCACCTTGCCGTCCGCGCTCTGAGCTGCGCCGACAATGATGATGCCGCCGTCCTCCTGCACAGCAATGTCAGTGATCTCGTCGTGACTGCCGCCGACAGCGGTGACAGCCATGCCTTCTGTGCCGAAGCTGCGGTCAAGGCTGCCGTCGCTGTTGTAGCGGACCAAGGCGAAGTCGCGGTTTTCGCCGTTGCTGCTGTAGCCTGCGGCGATGATTTTGCCGTCCGGCTGCACGGCCACAGCCAACGCCTCGTCGTCAAAGGAGCCGACCGCCGTGGTGACAGTGCCGTCTATATTGAAGGCGGGATCAAGCGAGCCGTCAGGCAGCAGGCGGAAGAGCATGAAATCGCGGTCTGCGGTGCTGGAAGCGTAGCCTGCGGCGACGATTTTGCCGTCCGGCTGCGCCGCCACCGCGTTGGCCCGGCTGCCGAATATGCCCAGCTCCACTGCCACCCGGCCATCGTGGCCGAAACCGGCATCAAGAGCGGCGGCGGAAGCCTCGGAGCAGAGGGCGGCAAGCAGGGCGGCACCAAGGGCAAGCAGGCGGACAGGGCGGCTGTTCATGATCAAATTCCTGAAACTGAATAAATAAGAGAGGATTGACGCTCTCAGCATAGCCTATTCGGCTGGAGATTGCAACCGTCGCCGCTGCGGGCTGTTCACGTTCCGGTAATGGTGATTTATGAGTGAAAAGGCGGGCCGGGTAATGTGCAACTCTTTTAAGGGAACCTCGAAAAATACCGATTTAGCCGAAATCGCCATCGAATAATTAAGCAGATGCACAATCTGCCAAAAATACTAATTTTTCGAGGTTCCCTTAAGTATGTTGCAGACAATAACTTGGGCGAGCATATTGACTGACACAGGCGGCAGTGCCTGCGGTGTGCGGTTGCCTCCCGCGCCGCTTCGTGGTACACTCGGATGAACTGAACCCGGCCCTTTTTCCCCTTTCTTCCTCTTGAGCAGAACAGTCGCCGTTCTCACGCTTGGCTGCAAGGTGAACCAGTTTGAATCCGCCGCCCTCATCGCCGGTTTCCGCGAGCTGGGCTGTGAGATCACCGCGACCGCCAGAGAGACGGATCTCGTGGTCATCAACACCTGCGCCGTCACCGCCCGCGCCAGCCAGCAATCGCGCCAGTTAGTGCGCAAGATCGCGCGGGAAAACCCTGCCGCCCGCATCGTCGTGACCGGCTGCCAAGTCGAGGCGGATGCGGCGGAGCTGCGCAGCCTCATCCCCGGCAGTCGGCTGACTGTGCTCGGCAACGCGGTCAAGCACCTTGCCGTGCAGGCCGCGCTCTCAGACAAGCAGGACGGCCAAACCCTGCTGCCGGAAATCGGCAAGGCGGAGAGCATCTGCCCGCTGCCGCTGGTGCGCCGTTTCAGCGGCAGAACACGCTCATACCTCCGCATTCAGGACGGCTGCAACAACTTCTGCGCCTACTGCATCGTGCCGCACACGCGGGGCCGCAGCCGCAGCCTGCCCTTGGCTGATGTGCTGCGGCAGGCTGTCATTTTCGCCGAGGAGGGCTGCAAGGAGATCATCGTCACCGGCATCAATGTCGGCAAGTACGGCCTTGATCTGGCTGAAGACATGGACATTTGCAGTCTGCTGGAGCGTCTCTGTCACGACTTTCCGCAGATCCGCATCCGTCTCAGCTCGGTTGAGCCGACTGAGGTCAGCGACCGCCTGCTGGCTCTGCTGGCCGCGCAGGCGAACTTCATGCCGCATCTCCACATCCCTTTGCAGAGCGGCGACAGCGGCGTGCTCGCCCGGATGAACCGCCGCTACACCGCCGAGACCTTTGCCGACGCGGTGGCGAAGATTCATGCCGCCGCGCCCCATGCCGCCATTGGCTGCGACATCTTGGCTGGCTTTCCCGGCGAGGACGAGCAGGCCGCCGCCCGCAGCCTTGCGCTGTTGGAATCCCTGCCGCTGGCCTATTTGCATGTCTTTCCGTACTCCGCCCGTCCCGGCACTGCCGCCGCCGCCTTTCCTGAGCAAGTGCCTGCGGCGGTCAAAGAGGCGCGGACAGCGCAGCTGCAAGCCTTGGATCAGCGCAAGCGGGCGGACTTTATCCGCCGTCAGCTCGGCACGGAGCAGCGTGTCCTGCTGGAGCGGAAGAAAAAGAGGAGCGGCCCGCTGAAAGGTTTTTCGGAGAATTACATCTCGGTGCAGTGTGAAGGCCCCGCCAGCTTGGCCGGGCAAATCGTCAAGATGCGGCTGATTGAGATGAGGGCGGGTGCAGTTCTGGGCGCGATGGCATTGTAGGGGCGCGGCAGGCCGCGCCCCTGCAAAGCCCGATGCGCTTCCGCGCCCTTCGCTGCTGCCAACCATGTCAAGAATCATGTATCATCTCAGCCTGAACATAAGCGGCCAGCTCTGCATTATCGTCGGCGGCGGCAAGGTGGCGGAGCGCAAGGCACTCTCCCTGCTGAAGGCCGGGGCGCAGGTGCGGCTGATCAGTCCGCAGCTCACGGACGCGCTGCATGAGCTGGCCGCTGCCCGGCAAATAGACTGGCTGCCGCGCTGTTTCGAGCTTGGCGATCTGGCCGATGCGCTGCTGGTTTTCGCAGCCACAGACAGCGCGGCGGCCAACAAGGCTGCGGCGCAGGAAGCCAAGGCGGCAGGCAAATTAATCAACGTTGCTGACGCGCCGGAGTTGTGCAGTTTTCATGTTCCGGCGGTTGTGCGTCAAGGCGATCTGAGCATCGCCGTGTCAACTAACGGCAAAAGCCCGGCGCTCGCCGCCCGCATCCGCAAGGAGCTGGAGGCGGAATACGGCCCGGAATACGCTGTCCTGCTTGACCTGCTGGGCCGCGTCCGCGCAGAGGTCTTGGCCGGAACAGCGGACGGCGCGGCGCGAAGAAATCTGTTTGAGAATCTGCCGCATGAGGATATACTCCTGTGGATCAAAACCGGCCAGAAGGAGCGGCTCCGCAGCTGGCTGCGGGCGGTTCTTGGGCCGGACGCGGACTATGACCTCAGTCAGCCGGACAATTCATGAGCTATCTGCTTTTCCTTTGCAGCTTTGCCGCGTACAGCGCAGCAGCAGGTTTTTACACAGTCTTTTTCGTAGGCCGGAAGAAACGGCTGCGCGCCGCAGGCCGCACGCTCTTCTTCGCCGCCGCCGCCCTGCACACAGCCAGCATAGCCGCCCGCTATGTTGCAGCCGGGCACACGCCGATCACCAGCATTCACGAAATCATCTCCTTTTTCGCCTGGGCCATCGCCTGCTGCCACATCACCTTCCGCTGGCGCTATCCAGTCAAGAATTTCGGCTTCTTCGCCTCCATTCTCGTCGCCCTGCTGATGCTCGCCGCCGCGCTGGCGCCGCATGAAATCATGCCGCTGCCGCCGGAGCTGCGCTCCTGGCTGCTGCCGGTGCACGCCTCGATCTCCATTGTTGCCAACGCCTTCCTTGCCCTCGCGGCCATCGGCGGCCTGATGTACGTACTTCAGGAGCGGCAGCTCAAACAGAAACGCTTCGGCTTCTTCTACCACCGCCTGCCCTCGCTGGACACGCTGGACACGCTCAACCAGCACTGCATCAGCATCGGCTTTCCGCTGATGACGCTGGGCATGGTCATCGGCACAGTCTGGGCCTTTCAGCTCAGCGGCGACCGGGGATTAGGCTGGCACAGCAAGATCATCAGCGCGATGATCACCTGGCTTTTTTACGCCGGACTGATGCATTTGCGCTTTGTCAGAGGCTGGCGCGGCAGACAGACCGCCCTGCTGACTATTTTGGCCTTCTGCGCCACGCTGCTGACCTTCCTGCTCCTGCTGCTCAAAGGGGGAAGCTGAGATGGCCCGTGAATCCCTTGTCCTGCTCGGCTTCAATCATAAAAAAACCCCGCTGGAAATCCGCGAGAAGCTGGCTCTGGGCGGCTACGAGGAGCCGCTTGGCCGCCTGCGCTCGCTGCGCGGTCTGAAAGAATATTATCTGCTCTCGACCTGCAACCGCGTGGAAGTGCTCTTTGCCAGCGAGGAGCCGGAGCAGCTGCGGGCCGAGGTGCTGGCCCTGCTTTTCGCGGGCCGCGTGAGCCAGGAGCAGCTCGAAAGCTGCGTGTACACGCATTTCGGCAGCGAGGCGGTGCGGCACCTCTTCACCGTCGCGGCCAGCTTGGATTCGATGATCGTCGGCGAGGCGCAGATACTGGGCCAGCTCAAGGAAGCCTTCCGGCACGCCGCCGAGCAGAAGACAACGGGGCTGATTCTCAACCGGCTTCTGCACAAAGCCTTTTCAGCGGCCAAGCGGGTGCGGACAGAAACCCGCATTGGCGCGAGCGCGGTTTCTATCTCGTATGCGGCGGTGGAGCTGGGCCGGAAGATATTCGGCGACCTGAGCGGCAAGCGGGCCATGCTGGTCGGCGCAGGCGAAATGGCCGAGCTGGCTGCCGAGCATCTCGTCGGTCAAGGCATTGCCGAGGTGGTGGTGGTCAACCGCACTTTGGAGCGGGCCGTCAACTTGGCTGCCCGCTTCAAAGGACACGCTGCCGGGCTGGATGAGTTGGTCGAGCAGCTGGCTGAGACAGACATTCTCATCAGCTCCACCGGCGCGGCTGGGCTGGTGCTGCATAAGCAGGATGTGGCCTCAATCATGCCCCGCCGCCGCAACCGGCCTTTGTTCCTTATCGACATCGCTGTGCCCCGCGATCTTGACCCGGAGATCAACACCCTCGACAACGTCTATCTTTACGATATAGACGACCTCAACAGCGTGGTCGAGATGAATAAAGAGCAGCGGGACAAGGAGGCTGTCAAGGCGCACCGCATTGTCGAGGAGGAGACGCTGAAGTTCATGCGCTGGCTTGATGGCATGGAGGTCACGCCAACCATTGTCGAGCTGCAAGCCGCTGCTGAATCCATCTGCCGAGCAGAGCTGGACAAGACGCTGCCGCGCCTCGGCACTCTTGGCGACAAGGAGCGGCAGGCGGTCGAGCGGCTGGCCTCGGCAGTTGCAGCCAAACTGCTGCACCGCTCCTTTCAGTATCTCCGGGCCGAGCATGATTGCGTCAATCGGCAGGAGCGCATTGCTGTGGTGCGCAGCCTGTTTGGCCTTAATGGCGAGGAGCTTTCAGCCAGTCAACCTGCTGATGTTTGCTGAGGAACGCGCCCGCCTGATTGAGGACGAGCTGGCTCTGCTGCCGGAAATGGCCTATCATGCCGCCATCTCTGCGGCGATTTTTTCGGAGTGCGAGGGGAATCTATCACCAGATAATCAATTATGATTTTAAAATGCCCTGACTGTCAGAAACAATACAACATTGATGAATCAAGAATTCCATCTGGAGTAAAACAAGCAAAATGCAAAGCATGTGGAAAAAATATACTATTTAAGGCTGAATCCGTAAAACCTGTAAAGGTATGTCCAAAATGTGGACATAAATCAGAAGGGAAGCAACAAGCTGAATGTTCCGCTTGCGGAATTATCTATGCAAAGTTTTCCTCCGATAAAGTACAGAAACCAAAACAACTGCCTGTATCTCATGTTGAGCAAAGACAATCAGCTCCTCCATTAGAAGAAAATACGCCAGAGCTACGCAAGATAACAATACTGGTATGGGCTATGTCGGCGATTATTTGTCTCGTGGCGGGATATTTTGCTGGGAGAGAACACGTCAAATATGAGCTTCGTCAAACATTAAAAATAGCAGCAGAGGGCGTGACAAAGAGTTTTAATACAGCATTTCTTGGAGGAGTTGAGCCAGAGAAAAAAGTTGAATTGCCGAATCAAAAACCAAAAGAACCAGCTCCATTTTCTGTCGTACTTAACAATAAAGTCTTTCAGGAGGCAGACTTTGAGGCCGGTAGACGTGATGCAATTTTATTCTCTTTAAATTTTAAGAATCTAACTGGGAAAGACATTAGGGCGTTTGATGGAAAAATTCTTTTTACCGATATGTTGGACAATATAATACTCTATTCCGGGTTAGCAGTAAATGATCCTATTTTTTCTGGTGGTCAAATAGAGTGGATTGGAGAAATTTCTTACAATCAATTTATGGATAGCCATCAAGGGTTAAAAAATGCAGATTTTAAGAATATTAAAATTAATTTTAATCCAAAGAAAATTTTATTTTTCGATGGTTCTACAAAGGAATTCGATAAATAATATATCTCGCTTTAATACATATTTTAATTATACAATTCATGTTCCGCTCTCCGCGCTTGCGGCTTGGTGCCTTTACAGCGGTGTTGCTGGAATGCTTCCACGCGATGCGACTACCTGAAATTTTGGCACGCTTGCGCGGATCGCTAAGAACGTATCGCCGTGGTGCGCAGCCTTTTCGGCCTCAGCGGCGAGGAAGCCGCTGTCAGTCAGCCTCCCGCCAGCTGACTTCTCTCCGACGTCGTTCTTCAAACAGCAGCGTCATTGCGCTGCCGTGCAGGATCCTCAATCCAGCCGCTTCTTGAAGCGCAGCGAAGCCGCAGTCAGGCCCGCGACGATGAAGCAGGCGAAAAAGGCGATATCCCAGGGCATGCTGAGAAGCTGAACATCCCGCAGCACCACGCCCCGGATCAGGCGGATGAAATGCGTGGCAGGCAGGATTTCGGCGATGCGCCGGGCAGGCAGCGGCATTCCCTCATAAGGGAACATGAAGCCGGAGAGGAGGATCGACGGCAGCAGGACGAAGAGGTGAAGGTGAACCATAAGTGATCAATTAAATAAAATACTATCATTGTGGCGATAAATAAATCTCCAAACAGATGCTGTCAAATTCTCAATGCTTCTCGAAAATGACAATGTCTTCCTGACTAATGCCGATAATCTTTGCCTGAATGTCAAATTCAGTCTTTCGATATGACTTGTTTTTTCGCTTCCTTTGCTGACAATCCTGTGCCTGTCAGCCGGAAATGCTTTTGCGTAAGACTCCAGGCCGTCCGTAAAAAATATTCCGTTTTTCTTGCAGTCTTCAGAAAGGGAGTCCCACAGGGCAGCAGCTCCGGCATCATTTCTCTTTCCGACATGACATCCGACTATAAGACCTGCCCTTCTCTCAGCGGCAAGCCATATCCATATGTCGTTTTTTTTGCTTCCGACAAATGTCCACATTTCGTCAGCCTCTATGAAAATTTTTTCTTTTTTTGACATCTGAAATGCTTTCCTTCG